>JBDSGI010000030.1:0-5106 GCA_039919035.1 Opitutaceae bacterium | reverse complement strand
AGGCGCGTGGATCGCCTACGAAGGCAACCTCGTCGGCCAGGGCCGCGACGCGGCCAAACAGACGCTCAAGGAAAAGCCCGAGCTCGCCGAAAAGATCCACAAGGCGATCCTCGAAAAAGTGACGGTGGTCGGTGGCTCGACCGTGACCGGCGAAGCCGAGGCGTGAGACCACCTTCCTCGATTTGAGACTGTCATGGCGAGAAGTGCAGCGACGAAGCAATCAAGCTAGATCTCTCAGAGGGCACAATTCTCAGCAGCCACGGAGTATGTGTTCGATCCTCGCCATCGGCAGGCTGCGGATTGCGAAAGCTCTGACCGCAGCCGCTGCCGCCGGCTAACTCACTTCGGCCGCTGCCACTCGAACTTGTGCTTGTCGATCCAGCGGTAGTGGTCGGCGTAGCGCAGACCGGCGGCGGAATTTTCGTCCAGAATGATCGTCGCGCGCGGGTGCAGTTGCAGCGCGGAACCGGGGCAGATGGCGGCGAGCGGCCCTTCGATCATGTGCTCGACGGCGCGGACTTTCGCGGGGCCAAACGCGAGGAGCAGACAGCGGCGCGCGTCGAGAATCGTGCCGATACCCATCGTGATCGCGTGCTTGGGCATCGCCTCAAGCGAGCCGAAGACCTCGCTGTTATCCTTCAGCGTCTGCTCGGAGAGAATTTTGATCCACGTGCGCGAGCGGAGCGAACCGGTGGGCTCATTGAATCCGATATGGCCGTTGCGGCCGAGGCCGAGCAGCTGGATGTCGATGCCGCCGGCGGCGACGATGCGATCCTCGTAGGAGCGGCACTCGGCGTGGAGATTGGCGGCGGTGCCGTTAGGCACGTGCGTGCGGGCGACGTCGATATTGATGTGCCGGAAAAGATTTTCCTGCATGAAACATCGGTAGGACTGCGCGTGAGTGCCGGGCAAGCCAACGTATTCGTCGAGATTAAAGGTCGTGACCCGGCTAAAATCTAGACCTTCGTCGCGATGCAGCCGGATGAGTTCCTGATAAAGCCGCAGCGGCGTGCGGCCGGTGGCGAGGCCCAGCACGGCGTGCGGCTTCTCGCGCACGACGCTGGCGATGACCTTGGCGCCGAGCACACAACCGATGTCGGCGGAATCGCGAATGAGGACTTCCATGGGGAGGACGAAGAAACAGCGCCGGAGGGCGCGGGCGTCAACGCTTCAACTTTTCCGTGGGGCACGCGCAACCGCCGCCACAACCGGGCTTCCGCCGCAGTTGCACCGCGCGCACGACCAACCACGTCGCGGCCAGAGCGACCACAACGAGAGCGGCGATAGTTTGGAAATCGGCATTCATGTCAGAGACCAAGCGCGCGCCCGGCCTGATAGAACAGTAGGCTCAAAACCCATGCGGTGCCAGTCATGTAAGCGGTTTGAAAGAGCGGCCACTTCCAGCTGTTGGTTTCACGACGCACCACCGCGATGGTGCTCATGCACTGCATCGCAAAGACGTAGAAAATCATCAGCGTGAAGCAGACGAGCGGGGTGAAGAGCGGCCGCCCGTCGGGCCACTTCGCCTCCAGCATCGCCTGGCGCAGCGGCGTGGTGTCGTCGTCCTTCGCCTCGGCGTTAAAGACGACACTCATCGTGGAGACGAAAACCTCGCGCGCCGCAAACGACGTGATGAGGCCAATCCCAATCTGCCAATCGAAGCCGAGCGGCGCGATGATCGGCTCGAGCGCATGACCGGCGCGACCGGCAAAACTTTGCGCCAGCTGCTGCGTCGGTGTCACGCCCTCGGGCGCCTTGGGATACGCGGCAAGAAACCACAGCACGATGCTGATGCCAAGAATTACGGTGCCGGCCCGGCGGAGGAAAAGCCACGCGCGTTCCAACATGTGCTGCGCGACATCCTTGATCGCAGGCATGCGATAGGGCGGCAGTTCCATAATCATCACCGGCGGCGCGCCCTTCAGCAGCGTGCGCTTGAACAGCCAAGCAAACGCGAACGCGCCGAACGTCCCGAGGGCATACATAAAAATCATGATTCCGACTTTCGTCAGCAATGGCACCCGATCACCGGGCACGAGCGCGGCGATCATCAGCAGATAAACCGGCAGCCGCGCCGAGCAGCTCATTAGCGGCGCAACGAGAATTGTCACAAGCCGGTCCTTCGGATCCTCGATCGTGCGCGTGGCCATGATGCCGGGAATCGCGCACGCGTAGGAACTGAGCAGCGGGATAAAGCTTTTGCCGTTGAGCCCGACGCGACTCATCAGCCGATCCATAATGAAGGCGGCGCGCGCCATGTAGCCGGTGCTTTCGAGCAGCCCGATGAAGAAAAACAAAATCAGGATCTGCGGCAGAAATACAATCACGCCGCCCACACCCGCGATGGCGCCATCGGTGATCAAGTCGCGGAGATCGCCCTCGGGCATGGCGGATTTCACGGCATCGGCCAGGGCGGCGATGCGGCGGTCGATGAAGTTCATCGGATATTCCGCGAGCGTGAAGATACTAAGAAATAGCAGCATCATTACCGCTCCCAGCGTAAGCCAGCCCCAGACCGGGTGCGTGGCGAAGGCATCGATCCGGTCCGAGGCGGTCGGTCCGGTGTGATCCGCGGGCGTGACCACCGACTCGCAGATTTTCCCGATGACTTCGTAGCGCGAGTTGACGAGCGTGCCGGCCCAGTCGGTGCCCTCCTCTTCCCAACGGCTCTGCCATTGGCGAAGAATTTCCGTCGTGCGCGCGCCGAGCGGCGCCGAGCCCGCGACGCGCACCGAATCCTGATCGGTGAGGAGCAGCAGAGCCTCGGCGCGCGCGATCAGCGGCGCCTTGCGATCATTGGCGATGAGCGAGGCCTGCAGCTCGGTGACAGCGGGTGCGATGGGCGCGGGAATCGCCCAAGCGTGGCGCGAGAGCGGCAGCTCGGCTCGGCTCATGGCGAGCTTGAGTTCGATGAGGCCTTTGCCATTCACCGCCTCGCACGGAATAACGGGGATGCCAAACTCGTGTTCCAGGCGCGTGACGCGCACGCGGAGGCCGGCGCGCGCGGCGAGGTCCATCATGTTCAGGACCAAAATGACCGGCCGCCCGAGATCGAGAATTTGGTGAACAAGGTAGAGATTTCGTTCGAGGTTGGTCGCATCGACGATGCAAAGAATCCGATCCGGCTGCGGCGTGTCGGCGCGGCGACCGAGTAACACATCGCGTGTGACCGCCTCGTCCGGCGAACGCGCCGCGAGCGAATACGCGCCGGGCAAATCGATCACCGTAATCGGTTGGCCGTGCTGGGTGTAGGCGGTGCCGATTTTTTTTTCAACGGTGACTCCGGGGTAATTGCCGACCTTTTGTTTCAGCCCGGTCAGGGCGTTGAACAACGTGCTCTTGCCGCAATTCGGATTACCGACGAGGGCATAGACGGGCATGCGGCTCGGTGCGGCGCCGGGGCCTGCCGTGATGTGGGCCGGGAGGCTCATGCTAGGCGGCCGGCTCGACGAGGATTTCGGCTGCTTCGGTTTTGCGCAGCGTAAGATGGTAGCCGCGGATCTTAAGCTCGATCGGATCGCCGAGGGGCGCGGTGCGCACGAGCGTCACCCGCGTGCCCGTGACGAGGCCCATTTCGCGGAGCCGGACGAAGGCCGCACCCGCCCGGGGAAAAGTTTTGATGACGGCCGAGGCGCCGACGGCGAGTTCGGAGAGCTTCATGGCACGAGCCCCGGTCGGTCAGCGGCCGCCGATTGGCTCGACCAAGATTCCCATCGCGGCGGCATGACTCAGCGCGATGCGAGTGCCGTTGAGCTGGCAAATGAAAGGTCCGCGACCGCCCACTTTCGTGACAAACGCCGATTCGCCGAAACCCATTTCCCGCACCCGCTGGCAGAAGCTGGCATCGCCCGTCAACTCACGCACCCGGCCGATCTCACCAGCGGGGAGCTGGCAAAGCGGGATGATGGAATTGAGCGGGGCGTTTGACATCCAGGGAAGACGAGACGGCTGAATTGAGACTCGGTTTCAGTTGAGGCGCAAGTAAAAGGCCCGCCAGCCCTGAAGCCGTGCGAGCCTTTGGAAAAAAGAATGTCAGCGACGACGGCGTTTGACCGCGAGTTGCACGCCGGCGTAGCGCACAAGACTCTGAAGATGCTCGTATTGCTGCGGATCAAGGTGCTTGGCGTCGTCGAGTTCCTTCTCAGCACGCTTAAGTGCCTCCTCGACGGCTTTCTCATCGATCTTCTCCTCGGTGATGGCGTGTTCGGCCAAGACATGGACCCGGTCACGCTCAACTTCGACGAAGCCCCCGCTCACCGCCAAAAGCTGCGTCGTGCTACCCTTCGTCACCAACAGCTCGCCCTGCTCGATTTGCGCGAGGAGCGGGATGTGGCCCGGCAGAATGCCGACCTCACCGTCCACCGTCGGGACGACGACGGTGTCGATCGTGTCGGAATAAACCCGGGCGTCCGGGGTGACGATTTCGAGGGTGAGCGGCATTTGGGAGGTGTAAGAAGAGTAAGAAGTCGAGAGAAGCGTAAGCCGGAAAAAACTGAATTTGGCTTACTCCTCTTACTCGTCTTCGCGGCTTATTGCTTCTTGGAAGCGGCGATCACCTCATCGATGCCACCCTTCATGTAGAAGTCACCTTCGGCGACATCGTCAAGCTGGCCGTCTAAGATCATCTTGAAGCCGCGGATGGTCTCCTTGACAGGGACAATCTTACCCGGCGAACCCGTGAACACTTCGGCGACATTAAACGGCTGCGAGAGAAACCGCTGAATCTTGCGCGCGCGGTAAACGGTCTGCTTATCCTCGGGCGATAGCTCATCGAGACCAAGAATCGCGATAATATCCTGAAGATCTTTATAGCGCTGAAGCACGCGCTGCACTTCGCGGGCGACCTTATAGTGCTCCTCACCGACGATGTCGGCTTGAAGGGCCTTGGAGACGGAGGAAAGCGGATCGACGGCGGGATAAATGCCGAGCTCGGCGATGGAGCGCTCCAACACGATGGTGGAATCCAAGTGCGCAAACGTGTTCGCGGGCGCCGGATCGGTGAGATCGTCCGCCGGCACATACACCGCTTGGAACGACGTGATTGAACCCTTCTTCGTCGAGGTGATGCGCTCCTGGAGGAGGCCCATCTCGTTGGCGAGCGTCGGC
>JBDSGI010000029.1:0-4024 GCA_039919035.1 Opitutaceae bacterium | reverse complement strand
CCGCACTGAGGTTACCTTGATTTGACGGACACGGGTTTTTACTCGCTCAAAGTGAAATCCACGCTTGAGTCTCCCTGCGCTCATCCATCGCCCCAGAGAGGTCTGCCGCATTAAAAAGCATCGGCCGCCCGTTTCCTGCGTCATGCGTTGAAAGCGCCTCCTTCCCCCAAGAATTTCTATGAGCATGAACCCCATGAACCGCCGCCGTTTCATCCTCCAATCCCTCGGGGCCGCCATTGCTCTCCCGTCACTGCCGTCGCTGTTGGCCAATACCGTGGGCGGTAGTTCGGCCGTTCAGGCGGCGAAGGGCGCGGGCACCGGAGCGCGGCGGTTTGTCGCGGTCGGGAATTTGCTGGGCTATCAGGTGAAGTCGCTCTTTCCCGAAACCACCGGCTCGGCCTACGAGCAGACCACGTTGCTCAAGCCGCTGTGGGATGTGCGCAAGCACTTGACGGTTTACCGCGGGCTCGACCACGGGATTAAGGGCGGGCACTTCGCGGTTCATTCGTTCCTCTCGGGCGTGCTCAATTCGGAGGCGCAGAACCGGCCCGGCGGCAATGTCAGCATCGACCAGTTCATGGCCGACGCGATCGGTTTTCAGACGCGCTTCCCGTCACTCACGGTCGGCTCGGAGGGCGGCATCCACGGAGGATGTCAGATCGCCTGGACGAAGGCCGGGGTGCGCGTGCCGCCCATCACAGGGCCGGCCGAGTTGTTTGACCGGCTCTTTGTCAGCGACTCCCCGGAGCGTCTCGAACGGCGCAACCAGGAAAACCGTTTGCAGGCCTCGATTCTCGACAGCGGGCTATCGGACGCGAACCGCCTCTCCAAGCAGGTCAACCGCGAGGACAAGGCCAAGCTCGACGAATACTTCACCTCGATTCGCGATGTGGAGAAGCGCCTCGAACTGCGCCAGCGCTGGGCCAGCCTGCCCAAGCCGCAGTCGCCCTTTGACAAGCCGGCCAACAAGAACCGGGTCGCCGACCTGCCGATGCTCTACGAGCTGATCGCGCTGGCGCTGCAGACCGATTCGACGCGCATCGCCACGCTGGAAATCGGCGGCGATTTCCTGCCGCAGGATCTCGGCATCGACAAGTCCTACCACGGCCTCTCGCACCACGGCAACGACGAGGCGGCGCTCAAACACCTCATTACGCTCGAGGCCTACCAGATCGAGCAGTTCGGAAAATTTCTCGCGCGCCTGGCCAAGATGCAGGACGGCGAGCGGACACTGCTCGACTCGACCTCGGTGCTGTTCGGCAGTGGTATCGGTGACGCGAACTCGCACAAAAATTCCGATCTCCCGATCCTCCTCGCCGGTGGCGGCTATCGGCACGGCGAGTTCAAGAAACTTCCGGCCTCGGGCGCGAACAAGGTGCCGCTGTGCAATCTCTACGTCGACATCGCCCAGCGCATGGGTGTCAAGACGGAGGCCTTCGGCAACAGCACTGGCCGCTTCGGGATCGCTTAAGGCGGGTTCTGGATAATTTCGTTCGCCAATGCGCACTGGTCTTTCTGGGGACGCGACGCCCTCGTCGCGTTTGCGGCAAAAACGCGACGAGGACGTCGCGTCCCCATTGAAACTGTCATTCGCGCTTAGCCTCGCGCTGGCCGCGACGCTCGCCCACGCGGCGGAATCGCCCGGACAAAAAGCGTTTTTCCAGTTCGCGGACAAATACTGCTTAAATTGCCACGACAGTGTGACGCAGAAGGGCGACCGCGAGTTCGAGAGCTTCAAGCTGCCGCTCACCACCGAAGCGGGGCTGATCGACGCCAAGGATATCGTCGACCAACTCACGCTGCGAGAAATGCCGCCCAAGAAGGCCGAGGCTCATCCGAGCGATGACGAGCGGCTCGCCGTAATCCGCGTCCTGCGGGAGAGTATCGCGTCCGCGCGCGGCAAGATCGCGAGCACCGCGGCGCGCACGGTGATGCGGCGGCTTTCGAACCGGGAATATGATAACACGCTCGCCACGCTCTTCGGGCGCCGGGTGGATACCCTCGGGCTCACGGCGGATTTTCCGAAAGAGAAGGCGAGTGAGCACATCGACACGATTGGGAAGTCGCTCGTCACGTCCGGCTTCCTCTTGGATCAATATTTCCAGGCCGCTAATCGACTCGTCGAGATGCGCCTCGGACGACCGGAGACGCCGCCGCAGACTTGGGTTTTCAACAGCCACTTCGTCCAATACGAGGAGCTGTCGGGGCCGCACAAGGCCGCCTTCAATTATCGTTATCTCTGCCTCTACGAGCAGCCGAACACCGACACGCGGCAAGGTGGCTACGGGCACATCGAGGATTTCTTAAAGGGAGTGCCGGTCTCCGGGCTCTACGACATCGAGGTCGAGGCGCAGGCGCTGCACCGCGACACGCACTATGACCCCACGATTTTCGGCATCGATTTTTCCGAGCCCTTCCGGCTCGGCATTGTGCCCGGCGACGCAACCAAGAACCACATTCATTATCCCCAGGCGATCGAGCCGCTCCTCGCGCAGGCGACGGTGCCGGACGAGAAGCCGGAGCGGCTCAAGTTTCGCGTGTGGCTCGAAGCCGGGCAGACGCCGCGCTTCATCTTCCCGAATGGCCCCTACGAATCGCGCGCGTCCGTCGTCACGATCAACAAGCGCTACGCAGACGATTTCCAGGGCAAATACGCCAAGGCCGGCGTCGGCCGCGCTCACCTTATCACCGGAGAAGGGAAACTCCCGCACATCCGCATCAGCGAAATCAAGATTGACGGTCCCATCGCCGAAGTGGGTGGCAGCCGGGAAGAACTCGCGGTGTTTGGCGAGCGAGGGTTTCAGCCGAAGCAGGCGCTCGAGCAACTCTATGCTTTCGGCGCCCGCGCCTATCGACGCCCGCTGACCAACACCGACCGCGCCGCCATTCGGAAATCCTACGACACCCGGCTGCGCGAAAAGGCCACACCGCGCCAAGCGGCGCTCGACACGCTGAAGATGATGCTTTGCTCGCCGTCGTTTCTCTATTTCAGCGAGATCACCGCCGAGAAAGAAACCCAGCTCGGCCCCTACGATCTCGCCTCACGCCTTTCCTATGCACTGTGGAGCGCGCCGCCGGATCAGGAACTCATGGCGGTCGCGGCGGCCAAGAAACTGACTTCGGCCGAGGCGCTCAAGAAACAGAGCCTGCGGCTCCTCGCCGACGACCGTGTCGGCGGCATGGTGACCGGCTTCCTCGATGCGTGGCTGAATCTGCGCGACCTTGGCGGCATGCCCCCGCCGCGCGAAACCACTCGGCTCTACTACGCCGAGAATCTGCCCGAGGCGATGAAGACCGAGGTGCGTCTCTTCTTCCGCGATTTGCTGAAAACCAACGGTTCGGTGCGGCAGTTGCTCGACGCCGACTACACCTTCGCCGACAAGCGGCTGGCCAAACTCTACAATCTGCCCGAGCAAAAAACCCTGCGTATCGCCGACGGATTTCAGCGGGTGAGCGTCGCGGGCAACCACGAGCGTGGCGGCCTGCTCGGCATGGCGGGCGTGCTCACGGTCAGCGCCAACGGCGTCGAAACGTCACCGGTCACGCGCGGCGTGTGGGTCTCTGAGAACATTCTCGGCATCAAGCCACCGCCGCCGCCCGATGTGGTGCCGGCCATCGAAGCCGACGTGAGCGGAGCCACCACGATTCGCGAGCGACTGACGAAACACCGGGCCGACAAGGTCTGCGCCGAATGCCATCGGAAGATCGATCCGCTCGGTTTCAGTCTCGAGACTTTCGATCCCATCGGCCGTTGGCGCGCGACCTACGCCAAGCCCAAGGGCAAGGGCGATACGCCCGCGCCGAAGGTGGATTCCAGCGGCGAGTTCGGTTCCGGGGAGACCTACGCCGACTTTTATGATTTCAAAAACATCCTCGTCGGCAGCCGGACGGATGTTTTCACCCGCCATCTCATCAAAGAATTCCTCAGCTACGCGACGGGCCGCCACATGACGCCCGTCGATGAATTCGTGATCGAGGATATCCTCCAGGCCGTGAAGATAGACGGCTACGGCCTGCGAACGCT
>JBDSGI010000028.1:0-4202 GCA_039919035.1 Opitutaceae bacterium | reverse complement strand
GGCGACGAAGACCAAGTTTCCGAGGCCCGAGCAGTAGGGCATCACCAGCGTCCCGACGGCCGTGCCCTCCAGTCCGTGGCCGTGCATCGCCTCGAGCCGCCAGATCATCAGGAGCGACGACGCGAGGAACACGCCGACATACGTCCACGCGTTCGCGTAGCCGAGCGAGGAAAGGAGGTCCGAAAGCGGGTTCACGTCGGAGTCACGGCGAGGCGGTAGCGTCGCCCCGTCCGTTGCAGCCGCAATTTCGCGCCGAACGCCTGCGACAACCGAGCCGAAGTCAGCACCTGGGCGCAGGGACCGGCGGCGTGCACGCGCCCGCCACGCAGCAGCAGCGCGTGGGTAAAGGCGGGGGTGATTTCCTCGACGTGGTGCGTGACCAGCACAAGGGCGGGGGAGTTTTTTTTCCGCGCGAGGCGCTCGATGAAGCGGAGGAAATCCTCGCGCGCGACCGGGTCGAGTCCGGCGCACGGCTCATCGAGGATGAGCAGGCGCGGCTTCGCCATGAGCGCCCGCGCGATCAGCACGCGTTGACGCTCCCCTTGCGAAAGATAGGCCCACTCGCGGTCCGCGAGTCGCGCGAGGCCGATCTGCTTCAGCAGCCGCAGGCCCGCCACGCGGTCGCCGCGGGTCACCCCATGCCAGAGATCGAGCTGCGCGTATTTCCCGCTGATCACGGTGTCGCGGGCGACTTCCGAAGGCGGGATGGACATGGTGAACGCGCTCGTGACGACGCCGATCTCGAAGCGCAGTTCGCGCCAGTCGCACTCACCGTAGCGGCGGCCGAGGAGGCCGAGCTGGCCGGCGGTAGGCGAGAGATAGCCGGTGAGCGCTTTGAGGAGCGAGGTCTTGCCGGAGCCATTGGGCCCGAGGATTACCCAGTGCTCGCCGCGGGCGACCCGCCACGTGACGCCGTCGAGGATCGTCACGCGGCCGCGGGCGACGCGCAGGCCGGAGATTTCGAGGATGGAGCGGGAACTCATGGGCGCGCATTTGTCGTGGGCCGCTCCCTTGCGGTCAACCGCGCGAATGGCCGGACGGAACTTCCGGCTCGATTGCCGCGAGTGGTTGCGCCTGCCTCGTCCAGCCCGACGAGGACATTCATGCTGAAAATCTACACCCTCTCCAACTGCGATACATGCCGCGCCGCGACCAAATGGCTGCGGGCCCACTCGATTGCCTTTGAGGAACAGGCGATTCGTGAGACGCCGCCTTTGCCCACGGAGCTGAGGACCATGCTCGCGGCGCAAGGCGGAGTGCTGCGGAAGTTGTTCAACACCTCCGGCCGCGACTACCGTGATCAAAAGCTCGGGGAAAAACTGGCCGCGCTTACGCCGGCCGCCGCCGTCGCGTTGCTGACGACGAACGGCAATTTGGTGAAACGGCCGTTTCTCATCGGCGAGGGCGTCGCATTGGTAGGGTTTGACGAGACGGCGTGGCGTGCGAGTGTCCTGCGACCATGAACGCCTCTCCCTCCACCGCCGCGACGCACGACGTCGTGCGCTGGCTTGCCCATCATGCCGGTTTTCCGGCCCGCCGGCTGCCGGCCTCGGCCGAGGCGCTCGTTTGTGTCGCGGCGATTGCCGCCGCCGAGGAGGCGCAGGCTCGGCAGCGTTTTCTGATTCAGTCCCGCGATCCGGCGCAGACCTCCGCCCAGCGGCAGCACGCGCACCGTCGCGCGCAAGTCCACTTCAAGTGCGACAACAGCGCGAAGGTGTGATCGGGCCGACGACGGCGGTGCCGTCATCGCGGGGGCGGAGTGACTGCGGCGACTGACCGGTAGTAGCGGCGTTCGAGTGTTTCGTAGGCCAGCGCAGTCGCGCAGAGCGAGGCCGCCAGCGTGGCCACGAGTTGCAGGGCGTAGCGGTGCACGCCGAACTGAAGCAGCGTCCACGTGGCCAGCATGATCGCCGGCGTGTGCATCGCGTAGAGGCTGTAACTGGCGGCGCCGACGTGGCCCAAGAATACCACCGGTGGGCTTCCCACCGTGCAGGGAGAACGGCGCTCGCGGTCGACAATCCACAGGATACCAAGCATGCAGACCAGACCCCACGCGCCTTGCTTGAGGAGGTTGAGGCCCGTGAAATGCGGCAGCGTCTTCAAGCCGAGAAAGCCCGCCCAGACCAGGAGCACCCAGCTCCCCGCCACTCGCCGACGCGCGGTAAGGTAAAGGTGCGCCGCCAGAGCCCCTGCATACCAAAAAATGCCGAGCATGAAGACGCTGTTGAAAATCCAGTAGGGCGTGAAAAAACGCAGCAGGGTGATGGCAAGGACGTGAAGCGCGAGAAAGGCCGACCCAAGCGTGATCCAGCGCCCGCGCGCGGCATACGCGTAAATTAGCGGATAGGCCGCATACATAAAAATTTCCACCGTCACCGTCGTGAGGATGTAGTTGCCGGCAAAAATTTCCCGTGGGTAAAGCCCGGCCATCGCTGTCACGCGCACCACAATGTCTTCCAGCGAGCCCGTGGCATGCAGCCTGAGCAGTGGACTGCTGGTGGGACGCAGCGCCTCGGCCGCGACGAACACTAGGCCCAGCGCAGTCGCCGCCCAATACACGGGCATGATCCGCCGGAAACGCCGTCCGAAATAGTCCCGCCACGGCGGTGGCGGTTCGCCCGCGAGCGCCCGTCGCGCGAACGGATAGTGGATGCAAAAACCGCTGAGCACAAAAAACCCGAGCACCGCCGGATGATGGCCGCCCGTTGGCCAGGTCAGGAGGCTCAAGCTGTCGTGCAGCCATTCGCCGGTGTGGCGCAGGGCGACCTCCACGGCCCCGACCGGCGTGAAATCCGACCACAGGTGCCAGTGGCTAAGAAACACGATTCCCGCGCACAAACCGCGCAGAGCATCGAGCGAGAGCAGGCGCGCGGGGGCCTCGGGTCTCGGTTCGGTTTTCTCCACGCGGCTGATGACGGCGGGGAGGGCGTGGGGAGCAAGCGATTTTCCGCGCACTGCACGCTCGCCTCGTGCGCGCGCCTGAGTCCAATTCCCGTCCATGTCTGATAACGAAACCATGTCCCGGCTGATTGCGCTCGTGCAGCGTGCGCACACGCTCGGCACCGTGGGCGAACTGCTAGGCTGGGATGAGCAGGTGAACCTGCCGGCCGGCGCCGCCGAGCAACGCGCCGCCCAGCACGCCGCGCTCGCCGAGGTCCAGCACGCCGCCGCGAGCGATCCGCGCCTCGGTGAGCTGCTCGGGAAACTCGAGGCGGCCGGCGATGCGCTTTCGGCGGACCAAAAGGCGGTGCTCGCGCAGGCGCGGCGCGACTTTGATCGGGCGACAAAATTGCCGGCGGAGTTTGTGCGCGAGAAAGCGATGCAGGGGAGTCGCGGTTATCATGCGTGGGCGAAGTCCAAGGCCGCGGACGATTTCGCGGGCTACGCGCCGGTGCTGGAAAAGAATCTCGAGTTCGCGAGACGTGAAGCCGGCTATCTCGGGTGGGGCAAGCGCGAGTATGACTACATGCTGGACAAGCACGATCCCGGCCTGACGGCGGCGACGGTCGAGCGATTGTTTGCCGAGCTCAAACGCGATCTCGTGCCGCTGGTGCGAGCGATTGTGGCCTCGCCGCGGGCGGCAGCGGCGCGCGCCGCCGCTGCCAAGCTCACGGCGTTTCCGGTCGACGCGCAGCAGGTGTTCCTGCGCGAAGTCACGGCGCGGCTCGGGTTCGACTACGCGCGCGGCCGGATTGATGTGTCGCTGCATCCGTTTTGCTCGGGCACGGGAAGTGACGTCCGGATGACAACGCGGTTCAACGCGGACCAGCCGCTCGACGCGCTGTTCAGTTCGATTCACGAGACGGGGCACGGGCTCTACGAGCAGGGTTTGCCGGTGGCGCAGCTCGGCACCGCGCTGGGGATTCACGCCGGCATGGCGATGCACGAATCGCAGAGCCGGCTCTGGGAAAACCAGGTTGCGCGCAGCCGGGCGTTTTGGCGGCACTTCGAGCCGCGCTGGCGCGAATTGTTTCCGGCGCAGTCCGCCGCGCTGAGCGCGGACGAGCTTCACCTCGCGGTGAACGCCGTCGAGCCGACTTTGATCCGCGTCGATGCCGACGAGGTGACCTACAACCTGCACATCGTGCTGCGCTTCGAGCTGGAGCAGAAATTATTTTCCGGCGAACTCGCGGTGGGCGACCTGCCGGCGGCTTGGCGCGCGGCGTCACGCGAGTTGATTGGCTTGGAGCCGGCCACGGATC
>JBDSGI010000027.1:0-4588 GCA_039919035.1 Opitutaceae bacterium | reverse complement strand
CCGGAAACCGATCAGCTGTTCACGGTGGGCCGGCAGCTCTTCGAAATTTTCGCCCCCGCCGAGATCAAGGCGCAGTATGATTTTCCTACCAAAGAGCGGTGGGATGCGCTCGTCGCGAAATTCCAGCGCGCGCTCGAAGGCGACTCCGTCGCTGACCTCGCCGACTGCGCGCGTGAAGGCCGGCAGGCGCTCGACGCGCTCCGCCTCGTGCCCGGCTACGACGATCTCGCCGACTGGCTGGAGCAGCGCATTGACTCCTTCGAGGGCGCCAAGCAATCGCTTGTGCCCGTCCCACCGCCGCCGAAGCGCCCCGGTCCGCCGCCACCGGCAGCTTATCAGCCG
Source organism: Opitutaceae bacterium (assembly GCA_039919035.1). Taxonomy (GTDB): domain Bacteria; phylum Verrucomicrobiota; class Verrucomicrobiia; order Opitutales; family Opitutaceae; genus ER46. The sequence continues at coordinate 4,246 of JBDSGI010000027.1, read as the reverse complement.
GTGCCGCATTACCGGCTGTGGCTCACTCGCGTGCAAGCGCACCCCGCGCCCGCGCGGGCCGCGACGCTCATGCCGCGCCTGCGCGCTGCGTTCACGGCGGAAGGCGTGCCCCCCGAACTCGCTTGGATCGCGGAGGCCGAGAGCTCGCTCAACCCCGCCGCGCGCAGTCCCGTCGGCGCGAAGGGCCTGTTTCAATTCATGCCCGAAACGGCCAAGGCCATGGGACTCTCGATTTTTCTGCCCGACGACCGCACCGACCCGGAAAAATCCGCCCACGCCGCCGCGCGGTATTTAAAACAGCTCCACGGCCGCTTCGGCAACTGGGCGCTCGTGCTCGCCGCCTACAACGCTGGCGAAGGCCGCGTCGCCCGCACCCTCGCGCAGCATAAGGCCACGACCTTCACCGCCATCGCCGAAAAACTCCCCGCCGAGACGCGCATGTATGTTCCCAAAGTCTACGCCCTCATCGCGACGCGGGCCGGCGTGACACCGGAGAAGATTTTCGCGCCGCGGCGATAGGTGGTCGGCGAGCGGAAAAAACGGGTTCGCCAGCGGCGTGACGGCGCCTTTGCTGGCGACATGGGATTCTTTAATCGCTTTGCCGGCAAGAAAACGGAGCCGACGTCGGCTGCTCCGGCTTCGCCGAGCGAGCCGGTTTCTCCTGCGGCGGCTCCGCAAGTAGGCGTCAAACCCCGCCTCGCCGCCGCGCGCGAGAAGATCGAGGCGAAGGAGTTGCCTGCCGCACTGGTCATCTACGAAGAGGTCCTGGCGAGTGGCGCGGGCGATCGTGCCGATGTGCTGGTCGCGATTTCGGGCGACCTCGGGTCGCACGGGCATGTGGCGGAGATCATCGACCTCGTCGCGCCGCGCTACGATGCGGACCGGCACGGGCCGGCGACGGGCTTGAATTTGCTCCAGGCTTATCTCGCGCTCGGCAATGTCGACGCCGCGCAGCACGTGCTCGACATCCTCTTTGCGCTCAACCGGCCAGAGCTGGAGGAGCGCTTGCATGGGTTTTCCAACGCGATCGCGGAACTGCTCGCCGCACCCGAACCGACCGCGACGCCGGCAGCGGGCGCGCCGGGCGAGGTGGCGAAGCTCGGGCTCATCACGATCAGCAAACCGATCTGGTTCTACGGGCTCGAGACGCTCGCGGCGCAGTTGCTCCCGCCGAAGGAGGGCCGCTTGCGACGAATCGCGTTTGCGCAGTTGGCGCTGCCGGGCCGCGCGACGTATCCGCTCGCGGCGGATGCGGCGGCAAAACCCGCCGATGAACTCAGTCGGTTGGCGCGCGGGCTGCCGCTCTGGCTGGCGGAGACGTTTTATTTTTCCCCCACCTACAGCCCGGTGGCGGCGATTGCGCTCATGACCGCGGCGCCGGGCGACAGCCGGCTGGTGGATTTCGGGACGGAGTGGTCGCTCGATAATCTTCGGCAGCTCGTGGCCACCACGGAAGGCGGGCTCGACTACATCGTGAGCGGCGCGTTGCGCGCCGTGGCGGGTGACTACGAGGTGCGGCTGCGGGTGTGGGAGGTGAAGTCGTTTCGCGAACGCAAAGTCTTCCATGCGCGCTGGACGCCGGGGACGGCGGACGAGGCGCTCGGCAAACTGCACGCCGAGGTGCGCGCCTACATGGAGTGGTCGCCGGCGAGCGCCGCGTTGGCCTACGCGGTGGCGACGCAACCGCGCGCGTGGCTCGACACGTTGGATGCGTCGCTGGGGCTTTTTCTCGTCGATAAAAACGTGCTCCCGGCCGGACAGCTGCCGCCTCTTGAGCCGGATTTGCAGGCGGTCGCGGCCCGCGCCGGGTCGGGCGAAGCGGCGGCGCTGGCCTTCCTCACCTTGCGCGCGCGCGCGGTGAAATTGGACGGTGCCTTGGCGGTGGACGGCGGGCTCGTGCGCTCGCCGCTGGTCAACGACGCCAAGCAACTCCTCGGCTGAGGCGGCGCCGATGTCGTCGCCCACCTCCGACCTGCGCATCCGCGCGAGCCAGCCGCTGATCGCGCCGACGGTGTTGGCGACTGAAATTCCGTTGCCGGACGACGGGGCCGACCTGATTGCACGAACGCGGCGGGAGGTGGCCGCGATTGTCACCGGCGCAGATGTTCGGCTGCTCGTGGTGGTGGGACCATGTTCGATTCACGATCCGGCGGCCGCGGTGGAGTATGCAGGGCGGTTGCGCGAGGTGGCGGCGCTCCACGCGCGCGATCTGCTCTTGGTGATGCGGGTGTATTTCGAGAAGCCGCGGACGGTCGTCGGCTGGAAAGGTCTGATCAACGATCCCATGCGCGATGGGAGTTTTCAGATCGGGACCGGCCTGCGACTCGCGCGGAAGGTAATGCTCGATATCCTCGCGCTCGGGCTGCCGGTGGCGACCGAGTTTTTGGACACCACGCTCGGGCAATACTACGCCGAGCTCGTGAGTTGGGGCGCGATTGGCGCTCGCACCGTGGAGAGCCAGGTGCATCGGGAGCTGGCGTCGGGGCTTTCGATGCCGGTGGGTTTTAAGAACCGCACTGACGGCGACGTGCAGGTGGCTGTCGATGCGATTCGCTCAGCGCGGCATGCGCACTGGTTTCCCTCGCTCACGCGCGAAGGCGCGCCGGCCGTAATGGGCACCACGGGCAACGAGCATACGCACCTCGTGCTACGCGGCGGCGCGGCGGGCCCGAATTATTCCGCGGCCCATGTGCGCGCGGCGATCGAGCTGTTGCGCAAAAACAAACTGCCACCCTACGTGATGGTCGATTGCTCGCACGCGAACAGCGGCAAGGACCCGGCGCGCCAGCCCGTGGTCGCCGCCGATCTTGCGGCACGGATCGCCGGCGGCGACCGCGGGATTGCGGCGGTGATGCTCGAGAGCAACCTGCTCGGTGGTGCACAGGATTATCAGGCGCAGCCGCTTGTGCCGGGCCGCAGCGTCACCGATGCGTGCTTGTCGTGGGAGCAGACCTTGCCGGTGCTGGCGACGCTCGCCGCCGCCGTGCGCGCGCGGCGAGCGTCGGTGGCGGGGCACGAAACCCACCCCAAACCTTGACGGCCCGCCGGGGCGCGGGCGATCCTGCCGCGTGCCCTCGAAACCGATTCCCGGCTCCACCGGGGAAGTCCTCGCCACGCTGCCGTCGCCGTATTTGCCGCACGGACCGACGGGACTGCTCTACCTCCCGCGCTTTATCGCGAAGTGCCGCTACGTGAAGGAGCACGGCGCGCTGCCGCCGAGTTACGCCAAGAACTACAAGCGGGGCTGCGACCGTTTCCTCTCGCAGCACCTCGGAATCGAGCCGGCGGCGCTGGAGAAAATCGTGCTGGAGTCGGGCAGCGACACCGAGGTCGATGCGAAGTTGAAACAGCTCCTGCCCGCCGATGTGCGCGCGGCGCACTGGAACCGGCGGCTGGTGCAGATGGGGATGACGACGGCCGGGCGCGAGTTTTTGCTGACGGCCTTGACCGCGATGGGTTGCGGCGATCGGGCCGGCGACATCAGGAGCGTGCCCGACCTGATCGATTTCGACGAGGGGCGAATCGAATGAAAGGGTTGTGAACCTCGGGCTCGGCGGGCCGCACTGAAAAAACCGGCTTGTGTTGCCAAGGCTCTCGTCTTCCCGATCCTCTCCACGTTCCCATGGTCAAAGGCCAGAAAGTCATCTGCATCAACGACACGTTTTCCCCCACCGTCCGCGCGCTCTACAAGCAGCTGCCGGTGAAGGACACCATCTACACGGTGCGCGAGGTCTTCCTCGGCCGGGAGAAAATCGTGAAGGGCGGCGACAGTGCGACCGTTGGGTTGCTCTTGGAAGAGCTGACGAACCCCCGGGATCCGTTTCATCAGGGCGAGCAGGAGTTGGGGTTTTCGTCCGAGCGCTTCGCGCCCCTCAACACCGTGCCTGATGAGGAAGTCGCGGTGGAGGTCGAGGAGCACGCGGGTGTGCCCGATTGGGCGCCCGCTCCGGCCTGAAGCTGGTCGCTGCGCGTGGCCTGCTTTTTGTCGGGCCTCAGCGTGCTGAGGCCGGTGATTATGAGGCTTGAGCAAGCTCAGGCTCTACGTTCCGCCTTGAACGTCACCACGTCAGCATAAGCAGCGAGACGGCCTGACGCGGTAGCGGGAAGCTGAGTGTAGCGGTTCCAGCGACGACATCGGCTGTCGCCGCGGAATCCTTGAGCGCGGCGAGCTGCGCGGCGGCTTCGAGCTGGATGTATTGCGCGCGCGTCGGTGCGACGGGCGAACCGAGCGACTGCCAGAGCGCGT
>JBDSGI010000026.1:0-3971 GCA_039919035.1 Opitutaceae bacterium | reverse complement strand
AACTCAAGGCGACGACTCCTTTTGAAGTGAGCCTTGGTCAACAGCGACTCACCGCGCGATCAATCGGAGCGGACGGCTTCACCGCCGATCTCGTGCTGAACGGCGACGAAGCGCCGTTGCCGCTGACAATCTCACTCAAAACGCAGCCTCCCTCGGCGACATTACCTGCCGCCGTGCTGACGGCCACGTATTCCACCAAATCCGATCCGACCGTGCGCCCAGTTCCGCTGGGCGCACTGCTGTTGCCATGGGCGGCGCCGCATCAAACACCGCCATTGCTTGAAAACGAAAAAACCGATCTGGCGGGCGGCGACTTCGAGCGCGGTCGCGCGCTGTTTTTGGGCAAACAGATCATGTGCGCTACCTGTCATCGCATCCGCGAGGAAGGCGGCACCATCGGACCCGACCTGACTAATCTCGCGTATCGCGACGCCGCGTCGGTGCTCCGCGACATCAACGAACCGAGCGCGACCATCAATCCCGACTACGTTGCGTCCAGTGTTGCGTTGCGCGATGGCAGCAGTCTGGCGGGTTACGTCCGAACCCAGGATGACGACAAACTGCGGATCGTCGGACCCGACGGACAAGAGCAGACGGTGGCGCGCGCCGACGTCGTCGATCTGCGGCCGAGTCCGGTCTCGTTGATGCCACCCGGTCTCATCGCCGGTCTCAAGGAAGCGCAGGTGCGCGACCTGCTCACGTTTCTCGTCAGCGCCCCACCCCGGCGCACGAGTGCCGAAATCGCCGCCGTGCGTAAGGTAGGCGCGCCCACCACCGCCGCCGCGCCGGCGCCCCGCCCTTTGAACCTCGTGCTGGTGGCGAGCAAACAGGATCACGGCGCGGGCCAGCACGACTATCCCGCTTGGCAGAAAACCTGGAGCGCCCTGCTGGGCCGAGTCCAGGGCATCACCGTCACCGAAGCTTGGGAGTGGCCGACCCCCGAGCAGTGGCGGACGGCCGACGTGCTGCTGCTGAATTTTCGCAACCGCGACTGGAGCGCCGGGCGGCTCGCGCAACTCGACGCGTTTCAAGCGCGCGGCGGCGGTATCGTAGCTTTTCACGCCGCCACCATCATCGACAAGGAACCGGAGCAGCTCGCGGAGCGCCTCGGCCTTTCCGCCCAACCCGGTCCGACCAAATACCGGCACATGCCGGTGACCCTGAAATTCTCCGCGGATGGCGAGCCGACGATTATCCGTGGCTTCAAGTCTCTGCCGCTGCTCGACGAGCCCTATTGGCCGATGTTCGGCGACCCGAAGCGCGTTGGCGTGCTCGCCACGGCCGAGGTCGACGGCCAACCGCGACCGCTTGTCTGGACTTTTCAGAAAGGCCCCGGTCGCGTGTTCGGCAGCATCCCCGGCCACTATAATTGGACGCTGGAAGACCCGCTGTATCGCCTGCTCGTCCTGCGTGGCATCGCGTGGGTGTGCGGCGAGCCGGCCTCGCGGTTTGAAAGCGTGGAGTGAGGACCGCACCCGTCGCCACCCCTGCGGATATTACTCGTCCACGCCGAAAACGATTTTCCGGGGATCGCCGACGGTCTTCCGGGTGCGAAAAATGCGGTCCCACCAGGAGAACAGCGAGCTGTAGTTCGAGTCGCACTCGGCGCGGATGATCGAGTGATGCACCTTGTGCATCGAGGGCGTCACCATCACGGTGCGAAGCGGACGGTCGAGCCATTCGGGCAGGCCGATATTCGCGTGGTGGAACTGCACCACGGTGAACAGCAGCACCTCGTAAAGCGCGAGCTCCTCAATCCGGCACCCGATCAGCGCGAGCACGGGCACCCGCAGAACGGAAGACAGCGCAATCTCGCCGGTGTGAAAGCGACTCGCCGTCGTCGCATCCATCGCGCGGTCGGTGTGGTGCAGGCGGTGAAACCGCCAGAGAAATGGCACGAGGTGATTCAGGCGGTGCCACGCATAAGTCCACGCATCGAGGAGAAGCACCGCGAGTGCCGCGCGCGGGAGTGGATCGAGTCCGAGCCAAGGCAGCAGGCCGAACCCGCGGGCCTCCGCCCACTGCGTGACGGCGAGCCACAGCGCCGCGAAACCCAGCGCGACGACGAGGATGTTCAAGGCGCCAAGCGCGAGGTTGAGCGCGCCGTGACGCACGCGCTCGCCGGACCGCGCGAACAACGCGAAAAACGGCTGCGCCGTCTCCCACGCGAGCAACGCGACCAAGCCTCCCGCCGCCACGGCCGGCCTCCACCCGAGGGAGAAACCAAAAATTTCGATCACGGGTCTGAGGTGCGCGGCACAGCGGCGCGCGGATTACTGCCGGCCCTCTTCCAAATCGTAAACGTCGAACCACACCCGCACGAGTCGGCCCTTCGGGATGAATTTCGGGATGTAGCCCTCGAGAAATTCCTGCAACGGCAGCGGCATCTCGCTCAGGCGCATATCGCGCATTTTATTGTTCCAGGCGATCACCGCAACGCGGTCCTTTATCTTCGAGTGTGCGGTGATCCAGGCGGCCACGGCCGCGTCGTCGGCCCCGGTCGCGACGAAGGCCTTGAACGCCTCCGCGTCGATGCCGGTGAAATCGAAGAGTTGGCGGTCGAGCGGACAGTTGTAGTGATACTCGCCGTTGGTGCCGGCGATGACGGCGCGGCATTTGTCGGTCATGCGCGCGGCGTGGATGTAGCCGGCGAGCGTTTCGCGCGGGCTGCGCGGAAATTCCTTCGTGAGGTTTTTGGCGGCGATGGATGCGATCATGGGGGAATTATTTCAGGCCCTTCGCGGCGGCGATGATTTCGGCGCTCTCGGGACGCTCGCGGTAGCCGTCGCGCATGAGCTTGGCGCGAATCACGCCCGCGCGATCCACGATGAAGACCACGGGATGCGGCACGCCGGCGGACTTACCCTTCGCCTCGGTGTTGCGGATGCCAAAGGCATCGATCGTCTTGCTGCCCTCGTCCGAGAGCAGCGGAAACGTGAGCCCAAGTTTGGTGGCGGCCGCGGCCGTCGTCGCGGGTGCATCGTAACTGATTCCGATGAGCTGCACGCCGGCGGCTTCGATGTCCTTTAAGTCTTTCTGCAGGTTTTGGAGTTGTTTCTTGCAGAACGGGCACCAGTCGGCCGAACGATAAAATACCAAGGCGACGGGGCCGCGTTGCAGCAGCTCGGCGAGAGCGACGGCCTTGCCGGCTGCATTCTTGAGCGTGAAGGGAACGGCTTTCTCGCCGACCCTCAGCCCGGGCATGGCCTCGGCCACCCACACGTTTGATTTTTGCTTGGGTGCAGGGTCTGCGGCCGACAGATGGGCGGCGAGTAGCGCGGTCGCGAGGGCGATGTGGTGTAGTTTCATGGGATAAAATGTTGGTTGATTAATGAGTGGGAAGCCAGCGGCGCCGCTGTTTTACTCGAGTGCGCCCCCGCAACTGCTCCCGGCACCTGCGGTGCACGCGAGGCCATGGACGCCCGTCGCAATCGCGCGGTCCGCCAGATACTCGGGCGTGACATCCCACAGGCAGAGCGCATTGCTCACAGTCGTAAACTTCGCCGCGCCAGCCGACGCTGAGCGTGGAGCGACACATCAGTCCGTCGATGGTCGCAGGGTTGAAGCTGTTCGCCAGCAGGTCGAGATAGTCGTCCCATTTCCCCTGCTCGCGGAGTTCCGAAGCAAAGCGCGCGATGGGCTGAGTGGTAATTGTGAAGAGCCGCGTAAACTCGAGGCCGAATTGTGCGCGTAACTCGGTTTTGTAGTCGGCCTCAAGCTCGGTTTGCGCCGGCGGCTGCTTGGCTCCGAGCGGATTGTAAACGAGCGTCAGCGGGAGGCGCGTGCCGTAGCCGCACGCGTTGAGCTTCTGCAGCGCCCGAATGCTCTTCTCGAAAACCCCATCGTCGCGCTGGGTATCCACGTTTTCGGCTCTATAGCACGGGAGCGAGGCGTCGACCTCGACTTCCTGCGCCGCGAGATTTTCCGGCAGCCACGCAAAGGCAGGCGTCTCGATGATCGTGAGATTAGTG
>JBDSGI010000025.1:0-2712 GCA_039919035.1 Opitutaceae bacterium | reverse complement strand
GGCAGGCCTGCGCGGCAATGGACACGAAATTCCATCGCGCGATGAACACAGTCGAGGCCCGGTAGGGCGCGGGTCTGGCACGCGCCGAGGCGTCTGCCTGACAGACGCCCTACGAAATTGCCAACGCTCACCAAGGAACCCAACTTCACCCCATGCGCTTCCCCACTCCCGCCGTGTTCGCCCTTACGGCTGCGTTTATCTTTTCGCCCGCCTTCCGGGCGCAGACCGACGCCACCTACCGCACGCCCAGCGCCGCGATCGCTGCCATTGTCGAGGCGCCGCTCACGCCGCTCGTCAGTCTCAGCCCCGACCGGAAAACCCTGCTGCTCCTCGAGCGCCCGGCGCTGCCGCCAGTCGCCGAGTTGGCCGAGCCCGAACTGCGCCTCGCGGGCTTGCGCATCAATCCCGCCACCAACGGCCCGAGCCGGGAAACTTACTACACCGCCATCGTCGTGAAGTCGCTCGCGGGCGGCGCCGAAAAACGCGTCGCGGGTTTTCCCACCGGCGGGCGCATCACCAGCCTTGCCTGGTCGCGCGACAGCCGGCACCTCGCCACCACCGTCACCCTGGAGCACGGGCTGCAACTGTGGCTGGTCGATGTCGCCGCTGCCTCGGCGCGACAGCTCACGCCGCGCGCGCTCAACGGCGTGATCGACAGTCCCGTTTGGTTGGACGATACGACCCTCGTCGCGTCGTTCGTCCCCGCGGATCGCGGCACCGCGCCAGGCGCACCGACCGTTCCCTCCGGTCCCGTCGTGCAGGAAAACCTCAGCGGTAAACGCCCCGCGCGCACCTATCCCGACATGCTCGCGAACGCGCACGACGAGGCACTCTTCGAGCATTACGCGGTCGCCGAGCTGGCCCTCGTCACGCTCGACGGCAAGGTTTCCGCGCTCGGTCTGCGCGGCCTAATCGGCAACGCCGCGCCTTCGCCCGATGGGCGTTACTTGCTCCTCACGACGTGGACCCGGCCCTACTCGTATCTCGTCCCCGTCACGCGATTCCCGACCAAAATCACCGTCCACGATCGCGCGAGTAAACTTGTGCACACCGTCGCGGACTTGCCGCTCGCGGAAAACATCCCGATTCCCACGGGCTCCGTGCGCACCGGCCCGCGTGGCGTCACGTGGCGCGCCGATGCCCCCGCCACGCTCAGCTGGATGCAGGCGCTCGACGGCGGCGACGCCGGCCGCGAGGCCGCGCTGCGAGACGAGTGGTTCACCCACGCCGCGCCATTTACCGGCGCGCCGATCTCGCAGCAAAAATTTGCGCTCCGCGCGGTCGGCATCACGTGGGGCGACGACCAGCGCGCGATCGCCACCGAGTCGTGGACCAAGACCCGCAAAATCCGCACGTGGCTTGTCGCGCCCGGCGCACCCGGCAGCGCGCCCACGCTCCTCTTCGATCGCTCCTCCGAGGACCGCTACCACGCCCCCGGATCGCCCGTGCTCACGCGCAACCGTCTTGGCCGCTCCGGGCTGCTCATGAATCGCGACCGCACCAAAATCTACCTCGACGGTCTCGGTGCCTCGCCTGAGGGCGACCGCCCTTTCCTCGACGAGTTCGATCTCGCGACCAAGCAGGCGAAGCGGCTCTGGCGTTCCACCGCGCCGCACTACGAAAATTTCGTCGCGTTCCTCGACGACTCGCTCACGCGCGCGCTCACGTCACGCGAGGCCGTGACCGAGCCCACCAACTATTTCATCCGCACGCTCGGCGAACCCGACGACGCCAAGGCGCTCACTCCCATTACGCGTTTCCCGAATCCGTTTCCGCAGTTCGCCACCGTGAAGAAGGAGTTGATCGCCTACCAACGCGCCGACGGTGTGAGTCTGTCGGGCACGCTCTATCTCCCGCCGAATCGCGGCCCGCTCGACGGCCCGCTGCCCACGCTGCTCTGGGCCTACCCGCGCGAATACAAGGACGCCGCCGCCGCCGGCCAGGTGAAGGAGTCGCCCTATCGCTTCATCCGGGTGAGCCCGCTCGGGCCCCTGCCCTTCCTGCTCGCCGGCTACGCCGTGCTCGATGATCCGACGATGCCGATCATCGGCGAGGGCGCGACCGAGCCGAACGACACCTACATCACGCAACTCGTCGCGAGCGCCAAGGCCGCCGTCGATGAACTCGTCCGCCGCGGCGTCACCGATCCGAAGCGCGTGGCCGTTGCCGGCCACAGCTACGGCGCGTTCATGACCGCCAACCTCCTCGCTCACTCGGATTTGTTTCGCGCGGGCATCGCGCGCAGCGGCGCCTACAACCGCACGCTCACGCCCTTCGGCTTCCAGTCGGAGGAGCGCACGCTCTGGCAGGCCCCGGAAGTTTACGCCGCGATGTCGCCCTTCAACCACGCCAACAAAATCAAGGAGCCGATCCTTCTCATCCACGGCGCGGCCGACAACAACCAAGGCACCTTCCCGATCCAGAGCGAGCGGTTCTACAACGCGCTCAAAGGCCACGGCGCGACCACGCGCTACATCCAGCTCCCACACGAATCCCACGGCTACCGCGGCCGCGAAAACGTCCTGCACATGCTCTGGGAAATGGAGACGTGGCTCGACACCTACGTGAAGCCGCTGCCGAAGGACGGGAAGAAGTGAGTGCACCACACTCGATTCACGTCATAGACTTCAGCCGTGCCCAGAATCATCCGAACAGATCCCGCGTCTTTGCCCCGTCCCAAATGAAATCCCCCCTCCGTCTCCGCGTCACCCT
>JBDSGI010000024.1:0-2500 GCA_039919035.1 Opitutaceae bacterium | reverse complement strand
AGGCGCAGCGTGTTGGCCTCGCTCTTCATGTGGTTCGACCACGCGACGTATTTGTGGCGGATGGGTGGAGCTGCCGGTTCGAGCGCGGGGGCGGCGACGATGCGGGTCGCGTAGCCGGCGCGCAGCGCATCGACATAAAAAGCCTTCTCCGCGCTCGTCGGCGGGCGGGTGAACAGGCGCAGGAAAAGCCGTTCGACGAAGCGTTCCAGCGATTGATCCTCCAGCGCGAATTGCGTGAGCCCGTGGTCATCGCTGAGTCGCGTGAGCCAAGTCATCATGGTGCCGTTGGCGAGCAGGGCGGGCTGAAGCACGTTGGCGGACGAATCGCGGACCCCGTGCGTCGCATCGGGCCGCGCGCCGCGCCAGCCAAAGACTTCCATCACCTCGCCGATCGCCTGAAGACGGGGAAGCGTGAGGCTGGGGCGGTCGCGCTCGTTGGACGTCGAGGCAAGCATCCAAGCGCGCGTCGCCCGACCGAGATTAAGGGCGTTTTCGATCGTGCGCACGCTGTCGATGTCGAGGTTCACGGCTTCGAGCGCGAAGGGTTTGCCCGTGGCGGCGAACAGCGAATCGACGAGTTGTTCGGCGGAGATGCGGCGCGCGGCGGGCGCGACGTAGAGCGGGCCGGCGACGGCGAGCGTGGGATCGACGGCGCGTTGGTAGGCGTGGGAGGTGAGGATGAGGCGCGCGATTGCCTTCTGATCAAAACCGGAGCGCACGAGTTCGCGGGCAAGCCAGCGCAGGAGTTCCGGGTGCGTGGGGGTGGATTTTTCCCAGTCGCCAATCGTCTCGACGAGCCCGCGGCCCATCAAGCGCTGCCAGATCCGGTTCGCCATGACTTGGGCGAAGCGCTCGTTCTGGGGCGCGGTGATTAAGGCCGCGAGCCGGTCGCGCGAACTCTCCGGATGCTCGGCCAGCGCGGTGGCGGAATCTTCGTCGCAGAATTTCCCGAATGGCCACGCCGGCGCGACCGTCGTGCCGGGCGTGAGCGTCACCTCGATGAGCGGCTCGCGCCCGCCCAAGCGCAGGTGATCGAGCGAGACGCTGCTGGTGGCCGGAACGTTCAACGGCTTGGCCTCGAACATCGCGGCGAGCTGGAACAACTCCTTTTGCTTGGAGGCGTGCGTCGGCGCGTCGTGGCAGCGCGCGCATTTCATCTCCACGCCGAGAAACGCCGAGCTGAGAATGATCCCCTTGGCGGCCGGCGGCACATCGTTTTGTGTCGCGACGCCAAAGCCCGCCGGTCCGCCGAAGCGCTCGCTGCCTTCGAGCCGAACCAACTCCGTCACGAAAAGGTCGAGGGGCTTGTTGTCGAGCAGCGCCTCGTGAAGCCACCAGCGGAAAGGACCGGTGTTGTTGAGGGTGGGGTTGATCAAGTTGGGATTCTCCGCGAGCACATCGAGCCAGTAGGCCATCTGGTGATCGGCCCAGCGTGGATCGGCGAGCAGGCGATCGATGAGGTGGGTGCGGCGGTCCGGCGAAGGGTCGGCGCGAAAGGCGGCGATCTCGGCTTCGCTCGGAATCACGCCAACGGTGTCGAGCGAGACTCGCCGAAGAAAAATCAGATCGTCCGCCAGCGGCGTGGGCTCGCGCCGCCCCGGCGGAAACTCCGGCCAGACGGCGCCACCCTCGATCCATTTTTTGATGAGGCCGATTTCCGCGGCGGCCAGCGGATCGCCTATCGCGGGCATCACGTCGTCGGGGTCCGTGGCGGTGATGCGGCGGAAGAGCGCGCTGTCGGCGGGCTGGCCGGGCACGATGGCCGGCCCATCGCCGTCGCCGCCGTGGAGCGCAGCGGCGCGGCGGTCAAGGTGGAGGCCGCCTTTTACCTTGGCGCCCTGATGGCAGCTATAGCAGTTCGCCTCGAGAATGGGTTTGATCTCGCGATGAAAATCTACCGCGCCTTTTTGCGTCTGCGGGGCGGAATCGGCGGCGACCTGCGCAATGCGGGCGCCGATGAAGCGGTCGATCGCGTTGTGGCCTGGGAAGCCAGCGGGCAGCGCGGGCACCGCGGTCTCGGGGGTAGCCGCGAGCCAGGCGTGGGCGGCGTCGCGGCGGCGGTTCCAGTAAGGGGCCGAGGCAGCGCGGCGGCCGGCGCGAGCGGCGGCGTTCATCGCGTCGAAGCGCGCGCTGCGCTCGGCGGTGTAGGTTTGCCAACCGGCGTCCGTGTAGGGAATCCGTTGCGGGCCCGGTGCGAGCAGCTGCCAGTCGGCCGAGCCCGCGAGTGAAATAGCCGCCACGGACTCACCCAGCTCCGGCCGAAAGGGCCGTTTGCTCTTCGGCTCCACGCCGCCGATCATGGTTTCTAGGACGACGCTGAGTGAGTGCGGCTCAGCCAACTCCAGCTCGGCGATGGCCTCGCGATTGCCTGGTGGCAGGAAACGACCGCCGGGCCCGAGTTCGAGAAATGTTTCCTGCTCCTCCACGGGCAGTTCGCCGGCGTTGCCCACGGCAAATTGTCGCGGCTGATCAAATGGCGTTTCTAGCCGCTGTTTTCCAT
>JBDSGI010000023.1:0-4345 GCA_039919035.1 Opitutaceae bacterium | reverse complement strand
CCGGCATTCTGGCCACCATCAAAGGCCCCGCCGACGTGCAGGCACTTTCACCGGCCCTGCTGCCGCAGCTCGCGCAGGAGATCCGCGCGGAACTCATCGCCGTCACGGCGAAGAGCGGCGGCCACATCGGGCCGAACCTTGGCGTCGTTGAGCTCACCCTCGCGCTGCACCGCACCTTCAACTCGCCCACCGATCAGTTCGTGTTCGACGTCGCGCACCAGGGTTACGTGCATAAGCTACTCACCGGTCGCGGCGGGGAGTTTTTCAAAAAACTCCGGCAGTCCGGCGGGGCCAGCGGCTTCCTCTATCGCAGCGAAAGCGTCCACGACGCGTTTGGCGCCGGCCACGCCGGCACCGCGCTCTCCGCCGCCCTCGGCATGGCGACGGCGCGCGACCTGCGCGGCACTGACGAGCATGTTGTGGCGGTCTGCGGCGACGCGGCATTCACTTGCGGCATCACGCTCGAGGCCCTCAACAACGTCGTCTCCTCGACCAAGCGGCTCATCGTCATCCTCAACGACAACGAGTGGTCGATCGCGAAAAACGTCGGCGCCATCTCCAGCTATCTCAACCGGATCAGCACGAGCCGCACCTATAACAAGCTGCATCACGACGTGGAGGCCTTCTTCAAGAGCTTCCCGACCGGCGTGGAGATGAACCGGGTTTACATGAAGTGGAAACGGGAGACAAAGGACTTCTTCGTGGAGTCGTCTCTGTTCGAGAAATTTGGCCTGCGCTACCTCGGCCCGGTCGATGGCCACGACTTCGAAGCGCTGCAGAAAAATCTCGCGTTCGCCAAGCACTGCGACGTCCCCGTGGTGATTCACGTGCTCACCAAGAAAGGCAAAGGTCTCGAAGCCGCCGTCGCCTACCCGGAGAAATTCCACGGGGCGTCGCCCTTCGATCCAGCCACCGGGGAGAGCAAGAAAGCCGTGCCTGGCGCCGCGCCCAACTATCAGGATGTCTTCGGCCAGGCGCTCACCCGCTTCGCCTTGGCGAATCCGAAAATCATCGGCATCACCGGCGCGATGCCCAGCGGAACTGGCCTTTCCCACCTAGCCGTCGCCGCGCCGAAGCAGTTCTTCGACGTGGGTATCGCCGAGGAACATGCCGTGCTCTTCGCCGCCGGCATGGCCACGAAGGGCTTCCGCCCAGTGTGCGCGATCTACTCCACGTTTCTCCAGCGCGCCTATGATCAGGTAATCCACGATGTCGCGCTGCAAAACCTCCCGGTGACCTTCTGCATGGATCGGGCGGGGCTCTCGCCCAACGACGGCCCGACGCACCACGGCCTGTTCGATATCTCCTATCTCCGCTGCGTGCCCAACGCCACGATTATGCAGCCGAAGGACGAGGACGAACTCGTCGACATGCTGCACACCAGCCTCTCGCTGCCCGGCCCTGGTTTCATCCGTTACCCGCGCGGCGCCGGAACCGGCGTGACGATCAAGGACCAGCCCGCAATCCTAGCCCTTGGCCATGCCGAAGTCTTGCGCGAAGGCTCGAACATCATGATTTGGGCACTCGGTAGCATGGTGCAGGATGCGCTCAAGCTCGCCGCCCGACTCGCCGCCGAGGAGAATCTCAGCGTCGGGGTAGTAAACGCCCGGTTCGTTAAGCCGCTCGACCGCACGCTCCTGCTCAGTCACGCAGCCTGCATTCCACTGCTGGTGACCATGGAAGATCACGTGCTCGCCGGCGGCTTCGGCAGTGCTGTGCTGGAGGCACTGCAAGACGCCGACTGCCCGACGGCAGTCGAGCGAATTGGCTGGCCGGACAAGTTCGTGGAGCACGGCAGCAACGTCGAGGTGCTCCGCGCCAGCTACGGTCTAGCCGCCGACGATATCCATCGGCGGGTGCTGGACCGGTGGCGCAACCTCCGAGCTCAACAGGTCACAGCAGGGATTTGATCGAACGGCGTGGTTCGCTCGCCGGCCAGCGGCGTCCCCTACAAAGAAAAAACGCGGCCCTTCCGGGCCGCGTCGCAATACTGACGGGAAGACAAATCGCCGCTTACTTCGTGGCTTAGGCCTTCTTCACGATCTTACCGGCGCCACCGCACTTTGTGCAGTTGTTGCCCGCCTTGGCGGCTTCGACGCAGCACGGGTGGGCGCAGGTCTTGCCGTCAGCCGCAGCCTTCGTGCAGCAGGCTCCGGCTTTGGGCGCGGGAGCCGGATCACCAGCGGCGAACCCAAAGCCCGCAGTAGCGAGCGAGAGGACGATCAGAGCGATAAACGATTTCGAGGATTTCTTCATATTTTAGTTTTTGTTGTTGGGGGATTCTGGTGCGGGCGGAGGGAGTCGAACCCTCCTCTCATGCTTGGGAAGCACACATAATAGCCGATATACTACGCCCGCACGTGGACATTGGACGCCGGAGAATTGGGGCGAGTTGGGGCGGCACAGCAAGAGCAAACCAGCTTTGATTAACGATAGCCCCGTCGACCCTCCAGGGCGCTCTTGAGCGTAACACTGTCGGCATAAAGCACCCCGCCGCCGCTGGGCAGACCAAATCCGATCCGCGTGGCCTTAAGTCCGCTCCCTGTCGCGAGATGCTCCGTCAGGTAGTGGCAGGTCGCCTCGCCCTCCACGTCGTTGGGGAGTGCGAGGATCAACTCGCTCACTTCGCCCGACTCAATCCGCGCGCGCAACGGCGCCAAATTGAGGTCCTCTGGTCCGACGCCGTGAATCGGCGAAAGCTTCCCATGAAGCACATGATAGCTGCCACGAAACGCCCCGCTGCGCTCAATCGCCACCAAATCTGGCACGTGCTCCACCACGCAAACAGCCGTTTGATCCCGGCGCTCGTCAGCACAGATGCCGCAGGTCGCGGTCTCCGCCAGATTGCCGCAGCGCTCGCAGCGACGCACCGACCGGGCCGCATCTTCGAGCGCCGCTACCAACGCTGGCAACTGCGCCGGCTTCTCTACCAGCAGGTGCAGCGCAATCCGTTCCGCCGACCGATAGCCCAAGCCGGGCAATTGCTTCAGGTGTTTCTGAAGTTTCTCGAACGCGGGCGTCATCACGAAACACGTGCCACCCTCAGAAACCGCCCGGCATCTTGAAGCCAGCGGTTACCTTCTGCATCTCAGCGTCGTGAAATTCCTTGGCCTGTTTCGCCGCGTCCTGCACGGCGGCTAGCACGGTCTCGGCGACGACTTTGGCGTCGTCCTTCAGAAACTCGGGATCGAGCGTCAGCGCGAGAAACTTGCCTGCGCCGCTCACGGTGAGCTTCACCGCGCCGCCTCCGCTCGTCACCTCGATCTGCTTGGATTCGAGCTCGGTCTGGAGCGCCTCGATGCCGCGCTGCATTTTCTGGGCTTGTTTAAGGAGAGTGCCTACGCCGGCCATAATTGAGAAGTGTGTTGAGGGTTGAAAATGGAGAGTTGAGAGACCGCCCCAAAGCTAACGCGACAATATTTTTTCGTAGCCTTCCCGAAAGGTCGAACACGCCGGCCGCCAGCCGAGCACGGCCTTCGCCTTGGCGTTTAGGATAATCCGGTCGGGAGTTTGCTCGCGCCGCCCCGGCGCCGGCACTCCCGTGAATCGCGGGGGCGCAACGCCCACGCGCCGCGCGAGCCAATCCACGATTTCCGCTCTCGCGGCCGCACCGTCGTCAGCGAGATTGAAGACTTCGTTTCGCACCGTAGCCGGGGCGGTGAACGCCGCCCAAATCGCCGCCGCGATGTCGTCGCGATAGATCAGGTTTAGGTGGTAATCGGCCTGCCCGGCGATTTCACCCAGCCGCACTTGCTCCAGCAGGTGATGTCGTTCGGGGCCGTAGATTCCGGCCAGCCGCAATACCAGCCAGCGCCCGCACTCGACGACCCCGGTTCGCAACACCTCCTCCGCCTCAATGAGAATTTGCGCTCGCTCGCGACCATTGGCGGCGATAGGCGCAGCCTCGTCGATTCGCGCACCGTCACCCTGAGGATAAACCGAGGTGCTGCCCGTGTAAACGAGCGTGCCCGCCGCCCCCCGCGTCCGCGCCCATTCGATCACCGAGCGCATCCCGCCAACGTAACTGGTCCGCGCACTCTCTGCTCCGCCGCCACCGGAACTCACGCAATTCACGACGAAATCCGCACCGCCTTCGATTCGCTCGTGCCAAGCTTGGTCGGAAAGTTCGGCGACGACCGCCTCGACACCCGCATGCTGCAGCGCCTGCGCTTTCGCCGCGTTCCGGGTGAGAGCGGTCACCCGGAGCCCGCGCGCGATCCCTTGCCGCGCGACCTCAGTCCCCACGTAACCGCAGCCGAAGACGACCAGGCGTTTTCCAGAAATATTTCCGTGGGCAGTGTCGCTCATGCGTGTTCAAGTCACACGATGCCGACCGTGCTCGCAA
>JBDSGI010000022.1:0-2829 GCA_039919035.1 Opitutaceae bacterium | reverse complement strand
AGCGCGCGGCGGCGCAGGTTGATCTTGTCTTGCAGGCGGGTGAATTCCTTTTCCTCGCGGAGCAATTCACGGCGGGCCGCGAGCCATTTTTCCGGCGAGACGATGGTGGGTGTTTCGATTGAGTTGGTTTTCATGGGACGTTTTGGTTCTGAGTTTTGACGACTGAGGTTGAGGTTTGGGGACATAGCTCCGCTGGCAGGGCACCGGACAGTGCCCCGAAATTCTTTGAACCGGTCGGGCGGCGCGGGCCGCTAGCTTTTCAGGGCCGCGTAGGTTTTTGCGTAGTCGGCTTTGAGCCGGAGATGCGTTGCCCAGAACGGCGGCGGCGCCGTGCCTTCGAGCAGCGCGGTGAGCAGCGCGAAGTGCGTGTGCCAGCCACTCGCGTAGCCGGGGATGGAAGGGATATCTTCACCGCGCGCGCGATGGGTCAGCACGATGAGCACATCCTTGCCTTGCGGCGTGAGTTCGAAAGTTACGTCGGAAGCGTCGTCGAAGGTGTAGCTCAGCAAGCGCGGTGGCTCACAGCGGAGGATGATCGAGGGCATCTTGAAGCCGTCGTCGTTCATCTGCTTGTAGTTCTCGGGCGGCTCTTCGTTCGGTGACAGATTCTTGTGCTGAAACACGAGGTCGTTTTTTCCGCCCACCTTCGGTTCACAAACTCCGCCGGCAAACCAGCGGGCGCGCTTCTCGGGGTCGGTGAGATATTCCCAAATGCGCTCAATGGGGCCGGGCAGGGTGCGCACGAGCCGCACCTCGGCCGGGCCGTGGAAGGTTCCGGGTTGGTCGTTGGTTTTCATGAAGAAGATTTTTTCTTTTTCTCGGCCTTCGCGTTGCGCTCGTCCTCCGCGCGCAGCTCGCGCTCAAGGGCGTCGAGCCGGCGCGACCAGACCGAGCGGGTTTTTTCCAGCCAGTCCTCAAGGTCGCCCAGTCCGTCGGGATTGAGCACCTGCACGCGCGTCTGGCCCTCGGCCCGCACCGTCACGAGCCCGGCCTCGCGCAGCACTTTCAAATGCTGGGAAATCGCCGGCGCGCTCATGTCGAATTCCTCGACCAGCTCGCCCGCCGTCCGCTCGCGCACGGCGAGCAGTTCAACGATGCGGCGCCGAGTGGGGTCAGCGATGGCGAGGAGGCTTTGCATGGCAAAAACAATTAAGTATAAACTTAATTAAGCAAGAGCTAAATTATTATCGGACTAATTTTCTGCAAAGACCGAACACAGCTTCTTCTATCTTTGCCGGCTACATCGTTGCGTCCTTAGCGAGATCAGGTCGGTGACCGCTGGAACCAAATTCAATTAGACCCGACTTCGGCAACGAACTCATCGCGTCTGCTCCACAAGTAAGTCTTGATGCCGTATGCTCTGAGCGCGTCGACATGGTCTTCCGACGGATGAACGTCGCGGTCATTGATGACAACATAGGCGACGAAGGAATCGTTGCCCCGTTGCAAGCGCACATCGTTGACGGCAAACGCTACGCTAGTCGCGAGATCGC
This sequence comes from Opitutaceae bacterium, assembly GCA_039919035.1. Lineage (GTDB taxonomy): Bacteria > Verrucomicrobiota > Verrucomicrobiia > Opitutales > Opitutaceae > ER46. The sequence goes on along the minus strand of JBDSGI010000022.1, from coordinate 1,336 downwards.
GTGTTAGCGCATTCACAGCTTGCATCGCAGCATCTGGTCTTACTCCGACCGACGGGAATCCGAAATCGAAGTGATGGTCAAAACCACTGCGCCCAGACAATTTGAAATTCCGGAAGAACGGCACGCTCTTCTCGCGAAGAAACGAAGCAACGTCTTCTTCGAAAAATTGGAGCACCTGCGTCTGTCCCATGACCGAAAGGTCGTGAATCGCCAAAATCGCCTGAATCAAATTGTGCTTTTTCTGAGGAAAATCGCGCGCGGTAGCTGTCACAGAAAGCTGGCGGTTCTCAAGACGAACGCCGAATCCGTTGAGGATTTGTCGCACATGCGTCTCACGCTTGTCCGTGTTGATGTCCAAGCCCATGTCCTCAAGGTCGGCAAGGGTGTAGCCGTCGTCGGTGAGCCGCAGTTGCTCATCTTGTTTTTCCACAAAGATCTGTATCTCGTCGTTATGCGGATCAAGAAACGGCGTTGAGATGAGCGTGTAGGTCGATGCCATCTCGACGTGGAAACCTTCCCTCAGCCATGTGAGGTAGTCTTCGATGAGTCTTTTGCCTTCAGTGGCGAGCACGGTCAGATTCCCTCCTGAATCGGCGGAATGCTCGTCACGTTGCAGAAGTGGAGAAATGCGACAAGCCACGAAATGTCTGTGCCGTCATTCGGCACTTCGAATCCTTTGAGATCGGCAGGAAGGAACGCTACTCGGTCAGCGAATCCTTCACGATAGAGATGCACGTGTGTATCGGTGAATCGTTCGTTGGGCCGATGTGGCGCATCAATGGGATTTCGATGCGGTCGGCCTTCTATGTCGATTCGAGCAAGGATATAAATTTTTCGAGCGCGGGTTTGAAATTTGAGTCGGGCGCGTTTGCGATCACCACGGTCCAAATCGAGTAGAAATCGCTCCCGAGTCCCGACCCCTTCGAGAGTATATTCCGCTGACAAAGCTTGGAGCCTAGGAAAATCGATTTGATTTGTCCCTTGCTCAAAAACTTTGGGCATTTGCAGCAACAAGTCGGCTTCCACTTGAAATAACGACATGGCGAATGGCGGACATTGGCATACCATAAACCACGCGCAAGCCAGACTTGTCAGCGAGACTAGTAATCTAAATACGGCCCGAGCCATTTCTCTGCTTCGGCACCAGACATCCCTTTCCTCGCGGCGTAGTCCTCGATCTGATCTTTACCGAGTTTGCCGACGGCGAAATATTTTGAATCGGGGTGGTTGAAATACATGCCGCTTACGCTGCTCGCGGGGCTCATCGCGCAGCTTTCGGTGAGGGTGATGCCGGTGGCGGCGGTGGCGTCGAGCAGGGCGAAGAGCGGGGGCTTCT
>JBDSGI010000021.1:0-2816 GCA_039919035.1 Opitutaceae bacterium | reverse complement strand
GGGACCGCGGGTGAGGGTGCCGTTGGCAGGATCGTAGATTTCGACGATGGCCGACGGACGACGCTGGTTGTCCTCGTGGCGGATATCGCCGCCAATAACCCACACGCGATTTTCAAAGGCGGCGGTCGCGCAGTAGATGCGCGGGCGGGCGAATTTCGCGACCGCCCGCCACGACCAATCACGCGGATCGAGGGCCCAGATTTCGTCGAAGGAGTGAGTCTTGCCCGTGCCCTTGAAGTCCTTGGTCTCGCCCCCGGCGACATAGAATTTTCCACCGACGACCGCCGCCGTGAGGTCATGGTTGTCGGCTGGCATCTGCGCGACGGTGCGCCACGACGATTCGGCGGCGGAGAGGACGGCCGCGAAAACTGCGGCGATAAAAAGGGAGCGGAGGAGCTTCATGGTTTGAGGGCGGCGGCCGCGCCTCGCGGGAGCCAGCGATAGGCGACATGGGAGTTGCGCCAGAAATATTTCTCGGCCGTGGCGCGATCCTTCGTGGCGAAATAGTCGGCCACGATTTGGTGAACGAGCGCGTAGGGCGCGATGCGGTTGCTCACGGGCCAGTTGCTGCCGTAAACGATCCGGTCCGGCCCGAAAAGCTCGCAGAGCGTGTCGAGTGCGGGGCGGTAGTGCGCGGGATCGTTGATCGGCGCGCCGTTCAGGCGGCGGGCGACGTTGGAGATTTTGGCGAATACGTTGGGCCGCCGCGCGAGCTCGGCGAAGGCGGCACGCATCGCGGTGGGATTCGCATCCCAATCGGCAAACGGCACGTGGTTGATGACGATGCGCAGGCCGGGGAGCAGCCGGGAGAGCGCGAGCGTCGGCTCAAGGATTGCCGCGCCGCCCAGCATATCGATCGAAAGATCGAGATCGGCGACGCGCTTGAGGTCGGCGGCGACGCCGGGGTCGCCGAGATTCTTCAGATAGCCGGCGCGCATCCGCAGGCCGCGAAAAAGCGGATCGGCGGCGAGGCGTTGGAGGTTGCCGGGAAACTCGGGTCGGCCGGGCACGAGGTGGCCGACGAACGCGACAATGCCCGGATTCGTTTTCGCGAGATTGAGGATCCAGTTGTTGTCGGCGACCCATTCGCTGGCCTCGACGACGACCGTGCCGAGCACATTGAGGTCGGCGCTGATACCGCGAAACTCCGCTGGTAGGTGAGGGCGGTAGAGAATTTCCTCCGTTTTTGGCGGCCACGGCACGCCTTGCTCGCGCGTGGAATCGTAGAAGTGCGTGTGGGTGTCGATGGCGGGGACTGGCGCGGATTTCGCGGCGGCGAGCGAAGTCGCGCGGGAAGCGAGCGCGGCGGCGGTGGAGGAGGCGAGGAATTCGCGACGGTTCATGGTTGGGGTTGGGACGAGGTTTCAGTGCGCTCGCCGGTGTTGAAATCGAGCACAAGATTATGGCCGCCGGAACGAATTTCGTAACGGCCCAAGCCGTAGGCGGAGACGCAATGGGGATTGTCGAAGCGCGCGTAGTCGCCGAGTGGCTCGACGCGTCCGTCGATCCGCATGGGGCCTTCCCATGCCAACGAAACTTGGCCGACGCCCGGCGCACGATAGTCGACGAACAGGTTCTCCATATCGGACTCGATGGGCGCGGCGGCGAGGGTCTCGACCCACGCGGTGAACGGACCGTCGACGGCCTCACGGCCGAGCTGGCACACCCAAATGTTTTGCCGGCCCTCGGCGATGAGACCCTCGCCGCCGAGCACGCCGCGCTGGGTCCAAGTGGTCGCGGCGTGCGACCAAAGCGCGAGGTAGGCGGGGCCTTTCCGCGCGAAGGTCCAGTTGCCGCGTTGCGTAACTTCGTCGAAGAGCGCGCGGCGCAGGACGGCGTAAGTCCGTGGCACGAGCATGTCCTCGCTCGGGCTCGGCGACGGCATGGCGTTGCCCGCAGCGTCGGAGGGGACAATGGTTTTCGGGCCGGGCGGTTGCTCAGTTGGGATATTGTAGAGCGCGACGAGCACGTTTTTGAACTGGCCGGCGCGCGGGAAACGGCCCTGCCAATATTTCGGCGTGGGGCCGGGATTGAAGGTAAAGACCGGGGTGTCGGGACCAAACGTCGCCTGCCAGATGTGCTGCTGATAACCCGGCGCGCCCTTGCGATGGTCTTGCGCGGTGGAGAGCTGGTAGTCGGGCGTGCGGAAAGTGTATTTGTCCACGCGCTGGAGACTCGTGCGATCGAGATCGGGGAGCGGCTCGCCGCGGCGCGCGAGTTCGCGGTAGGTGCCGAGCACCGCGTCGCCGTAGGGTTTGATCACGACGCCGTAGCGGTGGAGGGTCTCGCGCCAGCGGTCAGTCACGCGGTAGCTGGCTTCGATATTTTCGATGGTGCGAAACTTGCCGCCTTCGTTGAGCAGCCAGAAGTCGTCGGGGTTATTGTAGTCGAGACCGAATTTCGGCGCGTCCTCGATGAGCAGGCTCTGGCGCTCGCGGTTGGTGAATTCTTGCGGCCGTTCTTGGGCGAGCAGTTCAAGCGCGCGCGGCAGGCGGTAGCGTTTGCCGGTGGCGAGGGCGACCGTGGCATCGCCGCCCCCGGGCGCGCCGAAGCCCCAGAGGAGAAATTGCCATGAGGCCGTGCCCTCGCTGTGCCCGCCGCTGGTGAGGGCGCTGGTGTAGGTGCGGCCGTGCGAGGTGCCGTAGGTGCCGCGGAACGAATCGACGGCGATATCGAAGCACATCACGTCGAGCAGCATTGCAGCGCGCTGCGCGACGTCGCGGTCGGCGGCGAACTCAGCGAGCGCGAGGAGCGCGGTCATCGTGACGGGATAGTAGCTGTTGGAGTCCCACTCGCTGAAGCCGACCTTCGCCTTG
>JBDSGI010000020.1:0-3263 GCA_039919035.1 Opitutaceae bacterium | reverse complement strand
GATTCGAACCTGCGACCTCCTGGTCCCAAACCAGGCGCTCTACCAGGCTAAGCTACACCCCGGACGACGAACGCGGAACCGTTGGCCTTGGCGGGGCAGAGTCAATGACCGTCTCCGTTTCTTTGTTTGCCCCCGCTGGTCGCTGATTCGGCGGCGGGGCGTGGAGGGGAGCACGTTGTGGACAATCTCTTCTTGCATCGCCTACCAAACCGTTTTCTTCTGCCGACTTCTTCATCTCTCCATGGACACTATTTCTCGCGAAAACAACAGCATGCTGCCGGTCGGCGCTATCATCGTGGGCGTAATCGCCCTTTTGCTTGGCGGCTATGCCGCCATCTCCCTCTCCAAGGTAAACGCCCGCCTGACCGACCACGACAGCAAGCTGGCGCGCGTCGAGGCGGTGGAAGCGGCGGCAAATTCCGCATCGGCCGCCGCCGACCGGACCGGCAAGGATCTGCAGGCGCTCACGCGGCAAACGCAGGACGGCTTCAACCAAATCAGCGAGGCGATCCGGAATCTGGTTACAACGGTAACCAAGCTGGAGGAATCCGCCAAGAAGCCGGTCGTCGCCGCCAAGGATGGGAAGAAGGGTGGCGAGGCGGCCGTGGCCGGCCCCAACGAATACATTGTGAAGGGTGGCGATGGCGGCGCAAAAATTGCCAAGGCCAACGGCGTCTCGCTGGCCGATTTGCAGGCAGTCAATCCGGGCGTGGATTGGACCAAGCTCAAGCCCGGCCAGAAGCTTAAGCTGCCGGCGAAGAAGTAACCGCGGCGTCGAATTTTTTCAAAGTGCCTCTCGCGCCTCACTCAGGCCGGGAGGCATTTTTGTTTTAGGATGCAAACGCCGAACACCGGTCCCGCGCGCTGGGAAAAACTCGGGCACGACACAAAACTGAAGACGCGCGTGTTCGACGTGCTGGGCGCGCGCTACCGGCATCCCGTGCGTGGCACGGAGCGTGACTTCGTTGTCATGCAGGCGCCCGATTGGGTGAACGTCGTGGCGGTCACCCCCGACGGGCACATCGTGCTCGTGAATCAGTTTCGCTACGGCATCGACGGCTTCTCCTTGGAGATTCCCGGCGGCGTCATTGATCACGTGGGCGAGGATCCGGTGGCGGCGGGGCTGCGCGAACTGCGCGAGGAAACTGGTTTTACCGGCACGTCGGCCAAATTGATCGGCACGGTGCGACCCAACCCCGCCATCCAGTCGAACCGCTGTCATTTTGTTCTGGTGGAGGATGCCGTGCGCTCGCACGACGTGGAATGGGACGCAGATGAGGAGATTTCCGTGACCACTGAACCGGTCGAGGAGGTCTTCGCGCTCGCGCACTCGGGCGGGATTTTTCACGCGTTGGCGCTGAACGCTCTGATGCTGTTTGAGCCGCATTGGCGGGCGCGGCGGAAGGTGTAGGGCATGGGTCTGGCCCGCGCGGTCCGCCCACGGCGTTGGCCAGGCACGGGCGCACTGCGTGGCGATGGAGCTGCGTTTGACTTCGCCGACTCCTCCTATTCCCTGCGATTCCGTCAATGCCCGCACCGTTTTTCGCCAACCCCCCAGAATCCCTCGGCACCGCGCCGCACGAACTAGTGCCCAAGACGCTGGAGCAAGAGGTGCGGAAAATTTATGCGCGGAGTCCGCTGTATGGGCGGCGATTCCCGCTGCACACCGAACCGTTGCAATGGTCGTGCTACTCGGAGATTCCCGCGCTCACGAAGAAGGAAATCGTTGAGCAGGGACATCAGGCTTTTTTCGCCGACTATGCGGTGATCGAGCGCGGACTGGCGGAGAAAAAATACGAGTATGAAAGCACCGGCGGCACCACACAGGCGCCGATGACCGTAATCATGGAGGACGGCTGGTGGAACGCCCAGACCGCGCGGGCCTACCGCGCCTCGCCGATCCTGCGCGAGTTTGCCGACCGGCCTTACCGCAAGTGCGTCCTCGCGCCCGTAGGCTGTTCGAGCAACCTCTGTCCCTACGAGGACCATCCGTTTCCGCACCGTTATTTCGACGGGGTCGTTTACCTCAACCTCTCGAGTGATCCCTTCGCGTTTCCGGAGGGGGAATGGGATCGCATCGTGCGCGAGTTGCAGGCGACTAAGCCCGAGGTGATCGAGGGCGAGCCGGTTTACCTGTCGTTGCTGGCGCGCGCGGCGAAGAAGCGCGGCGTGACCGTGCCGAGCGTGCGTGCGGTGATCCTGACCTACGGCAAGGCGAGCACGCAGCACGGCCGGCGGATCGCAGAGATTTTTCCCGCAGCGCAGGTCGATCTCTACGGTTCGACGGAGGCGGGCTACCTGTTTGTCGGCGAGGCGTTCAAGGACAACTCGCAGGTGATCGACGCGAACGCCTTCATCGAACTCGTGCCGTGGCGGCCGGAGTTGAAGGACGTATTTCAAATCTACGTCACCACTCGCGACCGCGAGGCGATGCCGCTGCTCCGCTACCATACGGGCGACATTGTGCAGAAATTCCCGACTGGCTTCCGGTTGCTCGGGCGGGAAGGCAACCTCTTCTTCCGGGCCGACGGCTCGCTGGTTTCGCCGACGGATGTGGATGCGGCGCTGCCGGTGAGCTTTGCCTGCTGGCACTACTCGCTGGTGCAGACGGGCGAGACGCGCTGGGATTTTCACTATGTGGCCGACGAGACGGCGGATCATCCGGCGGTTGAGGCTGCCCTCGGACAACTGCTCGGCGGCGGGGCTCGGGTGAACGCGTTTCGGCGCAAATTCATCGCGCCGGCGGCGAGCGGCAAGTTCGCGCTACTAAAGCCTCTGGCTAGGTGACACCGGCGGTTTCGCGCAGCCGGACCGCGCCCGTCTTCTCAAAAAGGTAAGGGCGGCTAATTGTGCGTGGGTTGGGCGACGCGCCCTTTACTTCGGTCGTCCGGTCGGCGAATTTTCCCGCCTTGCGCTTCCATCCCCCTAGCGATCTTTTGCGATGAACCTCGTCGGCTCCCTCTTTGGCTCCTCCATCGGCCGGAAAATCCTCATGGCCGTCACCGGCGTGATTCTGATCGGTTTTGTGATCGGCCACCTCGTCGGCAACCTGCAGGTTTTCCAAGATCCGGACCACCTCAACGGCTACGCCCAATTCCTGTATAACCTCGGGCCGCTCCTGTGGGTGGCCCGGATTGGGTTGATTGTCGCGGTCGTGATTCACATCTGGGCGGCGACGGTGCTGACACTGGAAAACCACAAGGCCCGCGGTCCCGAGGCTTACGGGGTGAAGCACACCATCCGCGCCACGCTCGCTTCGCGCA
>JBDSGI010000019.1:0-4085 GCA_039919035.1 Opitutaceae bacterium | reverse complement strand
ACGTTGTAGTTCGCGAAGGTGAAGAGCTCGATGACATTGGTCGTGGCGTTGCGGGTGACGCTGCCGTCGGGGGCGCGGCCGCCCATGTTCGCGAGCTGCTGGACGTCGTTCACGTTGCGGATGAGATTCGTTTTTTCGATCCGCCAATACTCGACGTTGAAACGGAGGTCCTTGAGCACCCCGCCCGGTTCCCAGATGACGCCGTAGTTAAAGTTCTTCGACTCTTCGGGCCCGAGGGCGGGGTTGTTGCCGGCGACGCTGAGCGAGGAGTAAGACCTGCCGACGACCGGATCGAAGAACGTCACGGTGGGCACGGCGGCGGCGAGGCCGCCGGTGTTGATGCGCTGGGTGAGCTGGGCGAACGTGGGTGGCAGAAACGCCGTGGCATACGAGGCCCGGAAGGTGAGCTCGCGGAAGGGCTGATACTTGAGGCCGAAGGTCGGCTTCGTGGCCTTGAGCTTGGCGATGTCCTGCCGGCTCACGGTGGCGCTGTGCGTCTCGCGCGGCGGGACCGCGTCGGGAAAGAGGTTCACGCGGCCATCGAGATTGGTGTAAACGTCGAAACGCTCCGAGCGGACGGCGGCTTGGAATTCGAGGGCGCGAATGAAGGGTTTTTCATTCAGGCCCGAGACGACCGGCACGCTGATCTCGGCGTGGCCGGCGGAGGTCGAGATGCGCTGGCCGACGAAGTAGGAGTATTGGTTCGTGGGATTCTTCACGGCCGGCGGCACGGCCGGAAACGCGCCGCCGACGAATGCCTGCGGCAGCCGCTCGGTGTAAACTTCGGAGCCGATGGTCAGGACGGGACGCCCGCCGGGCAGACGGAACAACGGACCCGACGCGCGGAGGTTGTAGTCGAGCATCGTGTCGTAGTTGTAGCCGGTCCACTCGCCGTAGTAGCGTGACCAGCCGATGGGATTGGCGACTGTGTCGACGAAGGGATTGATCGTGCTGTTAAAGAAGAGGCCTTGGTAGCCGCCGAAAGTCGTCGTGTTGGCAAAGTTCCCCAGCCTGTAGGACACCTTCTGCTTGGAGACGGAATAGTTCACGTCGGCGGCGAGGCGCCACTCGCCCGGCAGTTTGACGAGGCCGCCAAGGACGCCGCCGGCGGCTTGATTGGTGATGTCGTTGTGGGATGCCTCATCGACCGAGATGGGAATCGAGACGAAAACATTCTCGCGAAACGGATTCGCGGGCGCGTTGCCGGGAACGGCGAACTGGTAGGCGCCGTTGCCGAGCGGCACCCACTTGGCCTCAAGGGTGGCGCTGCGGTTGAGCGCGAAATCCGCGAAGAAGCTGATCTTGGAAGTGAGCTGGTGGTCGATGCGCGCCATCACCGACTGTTTGCGCGGGACTTGAGTGAGGGTGCTTTCGTAGCCACGCCACACGCTGGGGGCAAAATCCAGATTGTAGCGGCCGGCGTTGGCGAGCAGGCCCGCGGCGAGCGTCGCGGCGGAGGTCGAAGTCGAGGTGCCGTAGGGGATGGAGGTGATGCGCGAGCCGAGCGTCTGTCCAGTGGACTTGAGGGTGAGCGTGACGGTCTGGGCGTTGGCGAAGCCGTTTACCGCGGCGTTATTGAGGACGATGTTGGGCGTGGCGCCACTGGTGAACGTCGCGGTGGTGGTGTAGAACGACGTCGGCGCGTTGGCCACGGCGCGCCTGAAATAGTCGAGGAGGAACGAGCGGTCCTTGAGGCGCAGCGGCTTTCCGTCGCTGTAACCGCCGCTTAGCGTCACGTGGGTTTTGCTGCCGAGCGAAAAACCGTAGATCGCATTGATCGTGCGGATCGGGGCGTCGCTCTTGAAGGTGTTTTGGTAGCTGGTGCTGACCTGGCCGCCGCGGTAGTTGCGCTTGAGGATGACGTTGACCACGCCACCGACGGCGGTGCCTCCGTAGATGGCGGAGGCGCTGCCGGGCAGAACCTCGACGCGCTCGATCGCGGCAAGCGGGATGCCATTGATGTCGGGCTGGAACGTGGCGCCGCGGTTGGCGAAATTCGCGGTGCGCTGTCCGTTGATCAGGATGAGCGTCTGCGAGGAGCCGAGGCCGCGCAGGTTGACTGAACTGGAGGCGCCCATTTGCAGCGTGAGCGCGCTGGGGTCCACTTGGGCGTTGGTTTCGGAGAGTGTGTTTTGCGTGAGGCTGTCGCGGAGCACGTCGTCGAGATCAGTCTTGCCGGAATTTTCGATCTCGTCGGGGCCGATGATATAGTAGGGCTGGACGTCATTAACCCCGCGCGGGATGTCTATGTTGGCGTCGGTGAACGGCACCGGCTTCTTGTCATAGACCTTGAACTCGGCCATAACAGCGACGTCGTCTTTTTTGGCGACGGCCGGAGTGCCGACGGGTGCGGCAGTTTGCGCTGAGGCGGGGAGGGCGATGAACGTCAGCGCCAGGAGTCCGATACCGCGATGGCTAGCCAACGCAGGGTGAACGCGAGCAAACAGGCAGCCGGAGTGCGGAACTATTTTCATGGGGCACGGGGGTGGGGAATGCGCGGGCCGAGGAGATGAACGCGGGCCGATCATCATCATATGCGACCGAGGAAGGCAACTGGCCAACAATGCGAAGCGAGGCGCGTCCTATTTGACGGGACTGCGCAAGAATTCGAGCAGGTCGAAAAAATCTTTTTCCGACAACACCGTCTCGAAAGCGGCGGGCATGGGTGAGACGGGAGAAATCGCGGTGGTGGCGATGTCGGATTTTGCGAGGGAGCTGGTTTGCGCGGTGGCCGGATCGGTGAGGGAGATCGAGTCACCCTCGTCTCGCTGGTTCATGCCGGATTTGGTTTCGCCGTTCTTCAGCATGACGGTCGTGAGGCGAAAGGTCGGATCGATGTTGCGGCTGGGATCGAGGATGTCTTCGACGAGGCGCGGGAGCGGGCGGGAGCCGATGCCGTCGAGGCTCGGACCGAGGTTGCCGCCGGTGTCGCGGAAACGGTGGCACGCCGCGCAGTGTTGCGCGAAGAGCGGCGCGCCGCGCGCCGCGTCGGGCCGGTTGCTTCCAGCGGCACCGAGGCGCTGCGCAATGACGGCGTCGAGGCGGGCGTCTTCCGGCGGCAGCGATTGGGCGAGGGCGGCGATGCGTTCGCGGAGCGCGGCGGGGCGTTTCTCCAGGGCCGTCACGACATAGCGGTGCTTCAACAGCGCGGGCCGCACGCGACCAACGGTGGCGAGGTCGAGCAAGTCGGCCGCGCCGGCGTCGCTCTTCGCGAGCGCGATCGCCAGGGTGAGCGCGAGATCGGCGGGCGCGGTGGCGAATGCGCCGGCGAGCGCAGCGCGGGCCTCGGCGCTGGCGTTGGCCGTGCCGAGCAGCTCCGCGGCGGCGCGACGCACGGCGGGCAACGTCGTGGAGGTGAGCACAGCGATGGCGGCGGCCTCGGTCTCGGGCGAGTCGGGTGCGAGGGCGCGGAGCGCGGCGGCGCGGGCGGCTTCGGGCGCGTTGGCACTCTGGGCGCGGCGGCGGAGCGCAGCGGCTTTCTCCGGCAGATTGAGGGGCTTGAGCGCGTTGGCGGCGCGGACGGACTCGGCGGCTTTGCCGTCGAGCTGCGCGAAGAGTTCCCGGCGCATCCACGCGGCGACGTCGTCGGGCAGCGTGCGTCCTTTTCGCGCCGCAATCAGGGCAAGTCCTTCGGCGGCGAGGAGGCGCGCCGCGGCCGGCGCAGCCTCAAGCGGTTTCAGCAACGAGCCGAAGGAAGCGAACTCAGCGGCGGGGAGTTGCAGCGCGACTTGCCGCGCGTAGTCGCCAAGGCGGGGCTCGTTGGCTTTGGCCGATTTCAGGTGCGCGAGAAGAAAATGCGCGGCGTCGGGTGTCGGCACGGCGAGCGCGAGGTCCGCGACTTGAGCGGCGGCGTTGGCGTTGGCGGCGGCCCACTGCTGCAACGTCGCGACGTCGGCGTCGAGGGCGTGGGTCTTCAGCGCGAGCCGCACGGCGTAGATGAGCTCGGTGTCGGTGGCGGGCGCCTTGCCGAGAATCGCGAGCAATAGCGCGGGCTGCCACGGCTGCGGGTGGCGGCGAAAAATATCCGCGGCGAACCGCGCGGCCATGCCTGGGGCGGGCGGCGCGAGGAGTTTTGTGAAGAGTTC
>JBDSGI010000018.1:0-2807 GCA_039919035.1 Opitutaceae bacterium | reverse complement strand
CGATCTTTCGAAGCACGCCGTCGCCTACCGCCAGATTTCGCTGATTCTGAAACGCCCGTCGGGCCGCGAAGCGTATCCGGGTGACGTATTCTATCTGCACTCGCGCTTGCTGGAGCGCTCGGCCCGCCTCGACGGCAAGGGCTCGCTCACCGCGCTTCCAATCATCGAGACGCAGGCCGGCGACGTGTCGGCCTACATTCCGACCAACGTTATCTCGATCACCGACGGCCAGATTTTCCTCGAGACGGATCTCTTCAACCAAGGCATTCGTCCGGCGGTGTCGGTCGGTCTCTCCGTGTCGCGCGTCGGTTCCGCCGCGCAAATCAAGGCGACGAAGCAGGTCGGCGGAAAATTGAAGGGCGAACTCGCGCAGTTCCGCGAACTCGCCGCCTTCGCGCAATTCGGCTCCGATCTTGACGCGAAGACCAAGGCCCAGCTGGAGCGTGGGGCGCGCATCGTGGAGCTCTTCAAGCAGCCCGCGCTCAGCCCCGTGCCGATCGAGCTGCAGGTCGCGATTCTTTTCGCGATGCAGAAGGGACTCTTCGACGCCATCGACACGCGCAAGGTGGTCGCTGCCGCGCAGTCGATGAAAGAGTTTTTCTCTACCCGCAAAGACGCGCTCCTGACCGAAATTCGCACCAAGGCCGCACTCGATAAGGATCTTGAGGCAAAACTTCAGGGCGCTTGCGACGAGTGGAAGGGCAGTTTCTCCGCCTGATTTTTTCGCGCCACCCACCTTCGTCGTTTCCGCGCTAGAAACCCTCCCTCACCGTGGCATCAACCCGCGATATCCGCCGACGCATCAAGTCGGTCAAGAACACCCGCCAGATCACGAAGGCGATGGAGCTGGTCGCGGCTTCGAAGATGAAGAAGGCGCAGCAAGCGGCGCTCGCCAGCCGGCCTTACGCGGAGCTGATGGCTCGCATGCTCGCCGCGCTCGGAGATCGGGTCGATGAAGCGCAACACGCATTTTTGATCCGTCGCGAGGTGAAGACCCGCGGCATTATTCTCGTCACGACGGACAAGGGCCTCGCCGGTCCACTCAACGCCAATCTCTTCAAGGTTGTGACCGAGATTAAGACGCCGGTGAAGTATGTCGCCGTCGGCCGCAAGGGCGCGCAGTTCCTTGCCCGCACGCACCGGCAGTTGCTCGCGGAGTTCAACGTCACCGACCGGGTGGCGTTTGCCGAGGTGAAGACGGTGGCGGAGTTCATGGTGAAGCAGTTTCTTGAGGGCGCGGTCGACACCGTGGAAATTCTCTGGCCGCGCTTCCGGAACACGCTCGTGCAGGTTCCCACGCTGCTCCCGCTCCTGCCGCTCTCCAGCGTGAAGGACGTGATCGCCGATCTGCAGTCCGATGCCGGTGAAGGCGCCAAGACCACGCTCAACGCCAGCGAGCAGCAGATGATTTTCGAGCCTAATGCGGAGACGGTCCTGAGCGCGTTGCTGCCGCTTTATGTGAATCGCGAAATCCACCAGCAGGTGCTCGATGCGAAAGCTTCGGAGCACAGCGCCCGCATGGTCGCGATGAAGACCGCGAAAGACAACGCCACCAAACTCCTCGGCGACCTCACGCTCGAATACAACAAGGCCCGTCAGGCCGCGATCACCCAGGAAATTCTCGAGATCGCGGCGGCGCAGTTCTCGGCCTAAACCCATTACTTTCACGCTCCGTCCCCCGACCCATTTCAAAATGAACACCGGCAAAATCGTTCAAGTCATCGGCCCCGTCGTTGACGTTCAGTTCGGCGAAAATTCCATTCCGCCGATTTATCAGGCGCTAACGGTCGACTTCACCGCCGCGGGCGTGAAACAAAACCTCACGCTTGAGATCCAGCAGCATCTCGGCGGTGGCGTGGCCCGCACCATCGCGATGTCCTCGTCGGAAGGCTTGGTTCGCGGAATGGCGGTGAATGACACGGGCGCTCCGATTTCCGTGCCAGTCGGGGAGGGTGTGCTCGGTCGCATCTTCGACGTCACGGGCAACGCGGTCGACGGCAAGGGTCCGGTTAAATTCGATAAGAAATATCCGATTCACCGCGCGGCTCCCGCTCTGGTCGATCAGGACACCAAGGCCAACATTCTTGAAACCGGCATCAAGGTCATCGATCTCATCGCGCCCTTCACCAAGGGCGGCAAGGTCGGCGCCTTCGGCGGCGCCGGCGTCGGCAAGACCGTCGTGATCATGGAACTGATCAACAATATCGCCAAGACTCACGGCGGTTACTCCGTGTTTGCCGGGGTAGGGGAGCGTTCCCGCGAGGGTAACGATCTCTATCACGAGATGTCCGAGGCGGGTGTCATCGATCAGAAGGATATCTCGAAATCAAAGGTCGCGCTCGTTTACGGCCAAATGAATGAGCCCCCGGGCGCTCGTATGCGCGTGGCACTCTCCGCGCTCGCCATGACGGAATATTTCCGGGACGAGAAAAATCAGGACGTGCTCTTGTTCGTCGATAATATTTTCCGCTTCTCGCAAGCAGGTTCGGAGGTATCCGCACTGCTTGGCCGCTCGCCCTCGGCGGTCGGTTATCAGCCGACCCTTGCCAACGAGATGGGCCTCCTCCAGGAGCGCATCACCTCAACGAAGAAGGGTTCAATCACGTCGTTCCAAGCGGTGTATGTGCCGGCGGACGATCTCACCGATCCGGCGCCCGCGAACACGTTTGCGCACTTGGACTCCACCATCGTGTTGGAGCGCTCCATCGCCGAGCTCGGCATTTATCCCGCCGTCGATCCGCTTTCCTCCGTCTCAAAGGCCCTTCAAGCCGACATCGTCGGTGAGGAGCACTATAAGGTCGCCCGCG
>JBDSGI010000017.1:0-5104 GCA_039919035.1 Opitutaceae bacterium | reverse complement strand
GATGAGCAGGAGTAGAAACGGATCCATGGAAGGGGAGGGGGACTGCGCTGCACGCGAAAGTGAGCGGCCGACGCGCGGTGAGTCAGGGTTTAATTTGCTGGGAAGCAAGCCGTGAGCGCTTGGCTGTCGTCGAACTTGGCGTGACGCACGCGAGGCTTGCCGCCGCCGGGCATTTTTGCCGCGATGCGATCACTTCGCCCTATGTCTCTCTTCATTGGCATCGATTCCGGCACGCAAAGCGTCAAGGCCGTCGTCCTCGATCTCGACACCCGCCGGGTCGTCGCCGAGGCCCGCGCCCCGCACACCTTGATCGACGGGCTCCCCGTCGGCCACATGGAGCAGCGCCCGCAGGAGTGGGCCGACGCGATGGACGCAGTGATTCTCGAAGTCGTCGCCAAAATCGACCGTGCGCGCGTGCGGGGCATCGGCGTGTCGGGCCAGCAGCATGGCTTCGTGCCGCTCGACGCGGCGGGCAAAGTCATCCGTCCCGCGAAGCTGTGGTGCGATACGAGCACGACCGCCGAGTGCGCGCTCATCACCAAGAAACTAGGCGGGCCGAAGGCCGCGATTCGCAAAACTGGGAATCTGATTCTGCCCGGCTTCACCGCGCCAAAGATCCTCTGGCTGAAACGCCACGAGCCGGGAAACTTCAAGCGGCTGCGTCACGCGCTGCTCCCGCACGATTTCCTTAATTTCCATCTCACCGGAAACTACTTTATGGAGTTCGGCGACGCTTCCGGCACCGCGTTGATGGACGTGCGGAAGCGCGCGTGGTCGCGCGACGCCATCAACGCCATCGACAAAAATCTCGTCGACTGGCTGCCCCTGCTCCGCGAGTCGCATGAGGCGGCCGGCACCCTCCGCCCCGAGATCGCGGCAAAATGCGGGCTGTCCACCGACGTGGTCGTGAGCGCCGGAGGCGGTGACAACATGATGGGCGCGATCGGCACGGGCAACGTGACGCCCGGCGTCATCACGGCGAGCTTCGGGACAAGCGGCACGATCTACGCCTTCGCTAATAAACCCGTCGTCGATCCGGCGGGAGAGATTGCCGCGTTTTGCTCCTCGACCGGCGGTTGGCTGCCGCTGCTCTGCACAATGAACGTAACCACCGTGACCGAGCAGGTGCGCGCGCTCTTCGGCTACGACCACGCCGCGCTTGAAGCGGCCGTGGCTGGCGTCGCGCCCGGCGCCCACGGGCTCGTGGTGCTACCTTATTTTGCCGGCGAGCGGACGCCGAATGTCCCCGATGGCTCGGGCGTGATGCTCGGCCTGAACAACAAGACGTTTCACCGCGGCCCGATCGCCCGCGCGGCGATGGAAGGGGTGACGATGGGCATGAACTACGGCCTCCGTCGGCTCGCCACGCTCGGCGTGAAGGCGAAGGAAATTCGTCTCACCGGCGGCGGCGCGAAGTCCGCCGTCTGGCGGCAAATCATGGCGGATGTTTTCGGTGTCCCCGTCGTCGGCATGGTCGAGGACGAAGGCGCGGCGCTCGGCGGCGCGCTGCAAGCCGCTTGGTGCGTCGCCCGGCGCGACGGCAATCGCACCGCGAAGATCAGCGAATTTACCAGCAGCGTCGTGGCCCTGAACGAGGCGACCCGCTGCACGCCAAACAAGGCGAATGTCGCGTGCTATCGAGAACTTCAGACGCTACAGGACGATTTGAGCGGTGCACTGCGCGGAGTGTTCAACCGACATCGGCGGACGCAGGCTACTTGAGCTTTTTCAGGAAATCGCCAAGCGCGGGCGCGGCGCGGCTCGCGCCCTGGGCCAGCAAAAATTTCCAGAGCGCACTGGTGTCTGGTTTTGCCGGAGTTCCGCCAATGGTGAATGCCTGCGACATCAGGCTGTAACCTTTTGCATCCTTGTTTCCGGATAAGATCCCGAGTTTGGCGAGGACCAGCCCGAATTCCTCTTTTCCCGCCAGCTGCAGATCGAATTTCATCTGCTGATCTTGGATTGGGGTGTTTGCTCCGGCGGCTTTCGTCAGTCCACCACTGCCGGTCAGGCGCATGGTGGGAGAGATAAACTCCAGGGTGGAAACTTTCAGGTTCAGATCGGCGCCGCGTTCGGCCCGAAGCGTAAATTTGTCGAAAGCCATTTCGTTTAACATCGCGGTCAGTCTGCCCAGTGCGCTGGCGGTATCTGAACCGCGGACTTCACCGAAGATTGCCAAAGCCGTGGACGCGAGGCCTGCGGCCTGCCCGGCACCGCCAGTGCGCGCCAGCGCCCGGGTTACCCCCTTAGTGCCGTCGAGCTCAAACTGCCCATAGACTCCTTGCCCTAAGTCATCGAGATTGATCCCTGAACCGTTGAGTTTTGCGTTGATCGTAATTTTGGATTCGAGCGAAGGTTTTTGACTCGGGTTGGCGGCGCGCAGGAATTCGCCCACGTCAAATTGGGAAACGTTGGCCGCTCCGGTCATGACGTATGGTTTGGGCTGTTTCCCATCGAATGTGACCCCGGCGGTGACCTTAAATGGGTTCTCGTTGAATCGGCCCTCCAGCCCGTCGAGCGAAAGCTTGCTGTTGGTGATCACGCTGCGGCCGCGTATGCCGGAGACGACGTAGTCTTTTCCATAGAGCACGCGCTGTAAATCGAGCTCCGCTTTGCCGTTCACGCCTTTCCAGAATGGCTGCGTGTCGCGGGGCGCGGGCGTGGTCGGGGCGGGAGTCGCCGGACGCGGCGCGCGCACGACGGTGGGGCCGGGCCGGTTGGGTGCTGGTGTCGAGGCCGCCGAAGAGGAAGCCGGCGCGAGCGCGGCGAGTGCCTGAAAGTCATCCACAATCAAATTCGCACTGCTGACCTTCCCATCGAAGATGAAGGTTTCCTTGTCGGAGGCCTTGCCGAACGTGCCGTCGATCGTCAGGTCGGATTTGCGCGTGGCGTTAGTGAGCGTGAGAGGGGCGTTGACGCTGCCGCTCCCGTCGGGCTTGAGGCTGACGCTGACCGTGGTGTCGATGGTGCCGAGGGGTTGGTTGCCTTGCTTCGCGACGAGCTCTTTGACGGCGAGGACAAGTTTGGCCGTGGTAAGGTCGGCCACCGTCGCATCGAAACCCGCGGTCACGCGGCCGCGGGAGAGCGTCGCGAACTGCGCGAGGGCGGGCTGGCGGGTGAGCGCAGCCACGTCGGCTTCGAGGTCACCCTTCGCGGTGAGGGTCGCCTTGGTAGCCAGCGTGGTTTCGCCCTTTGCGGTTACAGACGCGAGGACGGTCTCACCCTGGCGCGCCTCCAATCGCTTCAACTCGAAGCCGACGGACTTGCCGCGCAACGTCCCGCCGAATGCGGCCGAGAGATCGAGTCCTTGCAGCAAGGGCTTGCCGTCCATCGTGACGGCGATCGCGCGAAGGAGAATCGGCTCGGTGGTCGTGATCCCGAGATCATCGATCGCGCGGAGCGAGAGTTCGAGGGTGGCACCGGCGAAGACGCCGCTGAACTTCGACTTCGGGACGAATGCCTCGCCCCACGCGAGGGGAATCTCGCCCATCCGCAGGCGCACCGCCGCGGCGCCGGGATTCGCAAAAGTGAACGACTGTGTCTTGAGGTCGAACTCGACGGGTTGCAGGAGTTCCTCTGAAACGAGGAGCGCGCTGCCAGCCCGCGTGACGGTGGTGACAGACTTCGTTAACCGAACGGTGTTGCCTTCGTGTCGGCCCTCGCTGGCGAGTGCGACATCAAGCGGCCCCACGTCGAGACCGGCGGGGAGAAATGGTTTGTGCGCTGACACTACCTTGGCCGTAAGCTGCGAGACGAAGGTCACCACCGGCTTCGTTTTTAGTTCGGTGGCGTCGACCGAAATGTTGCCGGCCGCGCTGTCGCCGGCGGGCGTGGAAATCGAAATCGCGGCGAGCTGGGCGGAAACCTTGGTCGGCGAATAATCGATCGCCGGCCGCAGCGTGACGGTGGTCTTCTCCACGACCGCTTTCTTCTCGGCATCGCGAATGGTCACGT
Organism: Opitutaceae bacterium; assembly: GCA_039919035.1. Taxonomy (GTDB): domain Bacteria; phylum Verrucomicrobiota; class Verrucomicrobiia; order Opitutales; family Opitutaceae; genus ER46. The sequence goes on along the minus strand of JBDSGI010000017.1, from coordinate 1,150 downwards.
TGCGTAGCGCGACCGGGTCGATGGTTTTTACGCGCACTCGGCTACCGTCAGGCTCGGCTTCGATCGCGAGGGTGAGCGACAGATCCCCGCTTTCGATGACCATCGGTTTCAGGAGCGGCTGGGCCCAGGCGAGAGGCAGCGCCTGCAGGGCGATGCGCGCCGCATCAGCGCGCGGGTCGGCGAGGGTCACACTTTGATCGGAGAGACGGAAACTGATTTTCTGTAGCAAACCCAGCTGCGCAAATTTCCGGCCGTCCGCCGCCGTGAGTTCGAGATCGAGTTTATCGAGCCGGGCGACACCGTCGGCCAGCGCGCCGTCGAAGCCCGTGACCAAGTCCACCGAGCCGACGGCCGCGAGATCAGGCGAGAGCGTGGCCAGCTGGGCGACGTGGGCGCGCAGACTGCCGCTGGCGTTGGCCGCCTGCGTGTCGGGCTTGACGTTGAATTTTCCGGCGCCGTTGGCGGCAATCTCGGGCAGGCCGAGTCCGGCGAGGAGCGCCGCGAGTTGCTCGCTGCGGATGCCGAGCTCCCAAGTGCCCGCAATTTCGCGAACGGCGGGCGTCCACGTCGCGGCCGTTTTCAACAACGGCTCCACGCCGCCGTTGTTCGCGCGACCGAGACTCAGGGCGTAGGTCTCGATGCCACCGGCCGTCGGCTGCTCGGCCTTGAGATTCAGTTGAAATTGGTCGGCGGGGAGCTTCGGACCGAGCGCGGCGGCGTTCCCCGCGATCTCGACGAGATCGATGCGACGGTCTGGGGTGATGTGGACGCTTAATGTGCCCGACGTGCGCATCGACTGGAGCACGGCGCCAACGGTCGAGTCGGCGAAATCCGCCGTCCACTCGAGTTTGCCATTTTGGCCTGCCTCGATGTTCGCGCCTTTCAGCGCAAACGTGGCGGTCTGGTTGTCGGGCAGGAGAGCCTTGCCTTGCACGCTAAGCATGCCGACGCGAACATCGACGGGTAGCTGGAGCTGCTTCAATAGACCGTCGAACGGGGTCGGCTTGGCGGCGCCGGGAGCTGGGTCTTCCGTGCCTTTGCCCGGGGGCTTCACGCCACCTGCGTTCGCCGCCGCCGATCGGCCGGCGTTGCGCAAATCCACGACGAGGTCGTCCACGATCACGCTGTCGGCATTGAGCTTCCGGGCGGA
>JBDSGI010000016.1:0-6066 GCA_039919035.1 Opitutaceae bacterium | reverse complement strand
CATGCACGGCCTGCGCGCCCGTGAGAATCGCGTCGGCGTTGTAGTTTTCGTAGAAGGGCGAGAAGAGCCCGACTTTGTCGCCGGGATCACAGACGGTCATCATCGCGACCATCATCGCCTCGGTCGCGCCGCAGGTGACGACGAGTTCGCGCTCCGCATCGACCGGCAGGCCGGTGCACCGCGCGATCTTCGCGCCGAGCGCGGCGCGGAGCTCGGGCGCGCCCCACGTCACGGCGTATTGGTGCCGGTGCGCGTCCATCGCGTCCTTTCCCGACTGCACAAGCGCGGCCGGCGGATCCCAATCGGGGAAACCTTGCGCGAGATTGATGGCGTTGTGCCGCGCGGCCACGCGCGACATCTCACGGATCAACGACTCGGTGAAGACGGAGGTGCGGAGCGACGTGCGCGGCATGCGGGAAAACTGCCGATCGTCGCGTCAGCGACTCGGCGAGGGAATCTTCAATACCGTGCCAATCGCGACAGAGCTGGGATTCTTGATGCCGTTGGCGGCGCTGAGTTCCGGCACCGTCACGCCGTATTGCTTGGCGATACCGTAGAGCGACTCCTTTGGTTTCACCGTGTGGGTGCGACCGGTGAGCGGCGGCGACTTGGCCGTGGTCGGGGCCTTCGCCGCTTTCGTCGATGGCGTGGCCGGCGCAACTTTGTGCTCGGCGAACGCCGAAACGGCCGGCGGGGATTCGCGCGCGGGCATATCGACCACCATCGTGGGGTCCGGCGCCGCGCGGGTGGTGTGCACCTCGTCCGGCACCGCAATCATGCGCGGCAGGCGGCTGACCGGCATCGCGCCGCCCCCGCGCAGCGTGGCGATCTCGGCGCGTAGCTCTTCGTTTTCCCGGCGCAATTTCGCGATGTCCTCCTCCGCTTGGAGCCGCACCGACTGGTCTTCCATCGGGCGGCCCGGCAGTTTGCTGGCAAAGTCGCGCATCGCGATCTTGACCTGTCCGCGCACGCCCTCGGCCTCCTTGGAGTTGGGTTGGAGCTCGAGGTATTTGCGAAAATGATGGCACGCCTCGAGCGGATCCTTGGTGTGGTTTAGAAAAATCGCCCCGGCCTCAAGATGCGATTCGGACGCAGCGCGCGTCCCGCGCTTGTCGATGACCTTGAGAAACGCCGTCAACGCCTCGGCATGCCGGCCCTGTTTCTTTAACTGCATGCCCTGCACGAAAAACGGTTCGTCGGTCTCAACCAGGGTCGGAACGCTGCCGCGATCGGAACATCCCGCCACGCCCCCAAGGAGCGCGGCCAGCGCGATTAAGGCGAAAATATAGCGGCGGACAGTCATCAGACGGGAAAAGACATTGAAGGATCAGTATCGAGCCCCAAAGTTCCGCCGCTTTACCGGCGACTCAAACTCTAAATGGCGCTCTCACCGAAATCCGTCCTCGCCCGCGCGCGCGCCTGCATCCGAATCGAGCAGGACGCGCTCAGCGAGACGGCCAAGGCTTTGGGGACGGAGTTCGTGTCGACCGCGCAAGCCGTCGATGCGGTCAGCCGCGCCGGCGGGAAACTGATCTTCAGCGGCGTGGGCAAGAGCGCCCACATCGCCCAGAAAATTGCGGCCACATTCAATAGCACTGGCGTCTCGTCTTCGTTCCTAGATGCCACGCAGGCGCTCCACGGTGATCTCGGCCTGGTAGGTGAAGGCGACTTGGCGTTTCTCCTCAGTAACAGCGGGCAAACTGAGGAAGTGCTCCGACTCGTTCCCGTGCTGAAACGATTTGGCGCCCGCATCGTGGCCTTTACTGGCAACCCGGCGTCCGACCTCGCGCGCAACGCGGATTTAAGGCTCTTCTATCGGGTTCCCCGCGAAGCCTGCCCCCTCAAACTCGCGCCCACCGCGAGCACGACGGCGGCATTGGCCCTCGGCGACGCGCTCGCGATGGTGCTCTTGGAGTCACGCGGGCTCACGCGGGACGATTTCGCCAAATATCATCCGGCCGGCAATCTGGGCCGCGTCCTACTGCTCCGTGTGAAAGACATCATGCGCACCGGCGAACGCCTCCCCACCGCCCCTGACACCGTCTCGACGCAGAACGCCATCCTCGCGATGACCAAGGCCAAGAGCGGTAGCATCGCCTTGGTGGCGAAAAAGACCGGGCGGCTCTCCGGCATCCTGACCGACGGCGATTTCCGCCGCAGCGCCCTTACCGGACCGGACTTTCTCGCGCGCCCGGTCGCCGACTTCATGACACGGAAGCCCAAGGTTATTTCTGAAAACGCGCTCGGGGTGGATGCCCTGCGGCTCTTCGAAGCGCACAAAATTGACGACCTGATCGTCATCGACGCCCGCGGCTGGCCCGTGGGCCTGATCGACGGGCAGGATTTGCCCAAATTCAAAATCGTTTGAAGCCTCCCATTCGCATCGCAATCGTCGGCATGGGCGGCTTCGCCGGCTCCCATCACCACGCCGTCGCCAAGCTTGAGGAACGCAGTCACGCCAAGCTCATCGCCACGTGCGACCCGCGCGCCGATCAGTTCGTCGGCGAACAACAGACGTGGAAACTCGGCTCCCGCGGGGTGCAGGTTTTCAGCGACTATCGGGCGATGCTCGACGCCTGCCACCGCGACCTCGACCTCGTGGTCATTCCCACGCCGATCCAATTGCACGCGGAGATGCACGCCGCCGCGACTGCCCTCGGCCTCCCGACCTACCTCGAAAAGCCGCCGACGCTCGACTATGCCGAGCTGGAGAAAATGATCGCGGCCGACAGGCGCGCGCGTAAGGCATCGCACGTCGGATTCAACTTCATCATCGAAAAGCCCCGCCTTGCCTTGAAGGAGCGATTGCTGGCTGGCGAGTTTGGCGCGATTCGCGGCGCGGCCCTCGCTGCGATGTGGCCGCGTCCCGCGAGCTATTTCGCCCGCAACGACTGGGCCGGACGCCTGATGATGGACGACCGCGTCGTGCTCGACTCGTGCTTCGGCAATGCGATGGCGCACTTCGTCCACAATCTGCTGTTTTGGGCCGGAGACACGGCGCTCTATTCGTGGGCGCAGATCGCAGCCGTGCGCGCCGAGCTTTACCGGGCCCACCCGATCGAGGGCGCCGACACGTTTTTCATCGAGGCGGATACCAGCTCCGGCGTGACCATGCGCTTCGCCACCTCGCACGCCTGCGCCGGCGCGAGTTCCCATGGCGAGACCGTAGTGTGCGACAAGGCCACGCTGCGCTATGCCGTCGGCGGTCAGGTGGAAATTTGCTGGCGCGATGGACGCGTGGAAAAGGAGACGCTGGAGCCATTCGATGCGCTGATGGAAAATCATCTCGATTACTATCGCTACCTCCGCGGCGAGAGTCCCCGGCCCGCGACCACCCTCGCCGATTCGCGGCCGTTCGTCACGCTGAACGATCTGGCTTATGTCTCGAGCGGGCACATCACCCAAATCCCCGTCGACAAAATCAGCGGCGTCCGCGACGAAAAGGAGCAGAAGGACTATCTCAACGTCACTGGCATGAGCACCGCAATTGACCAGTTTCTCGCGCAAGGCGTTTGGCCGAGTGCCAACGGCTGGAGCCGCGGCCCCGCCGATATCGCGACGCCGGCGGACCTCGGGAAGCTCCACGAAATCGTCCGCGCGATGACGGCGAAGTAGCACTGTGGCGGCGCGCGCGACGCGCGTGCCCGCCCATCCCTTGTCACGATCGTTATTTCACCCACAGTCACCGCATGCCCACGCCGCCGTTCACCTATCAGGATCCGTTCCCCCTCGGGACGGACAAAACCGAATATCGCCTCCTCTCCCGCGAGGGAGTCAGCACGACCGAGTTCGAGGGCCGGGAAATCCTCAAAGTTTCCCCCGAGACCCTGGCGTATGTCGCCCGGCAGGCGTTTCACGACACGTCGTTCATGCTGCGGTCGAAACATCTCCAACAGGTCGCCGCGATTCTCGACGACCCCGAGTCCTCCGCCAACGATCGCTACGTGGCGCTCACGCTCCTCAAGAACGCCGAGATCGCCGCCGAGGGCATCCTGCCGATGTGCCAGGACACCGGCACAGCGGCGGTTTTTGCCAAGAAAGGCCAGCAGGTCTGGACCGGTGCCAACGATGCCGAGTGGATCTCACGCGGCATCTACGAATGTTTCACCAAGGAGAATCTGCGCTATTCGCAGACCGCGCCGCTCGACATGTGGCGCGAAGTGAACACCGGCACCAACCTCCCCGCGCAGATCGATGTGTTGGCGACGGAAGGGGCCAAGTATGAGTTCCTTTTTGTCGCAAAGGGCGGCGGCTCGGCGAACAAGATGTTCCTTTTTCAGGAGACCAAGGCGCTGCTCAATCCGAAAGGATTCGAAAAATTCGTCGGCGACAAATTGCCGCTGCTCGGCACCTCGGCGTGCCCGCCTTACCATCTGGTATTTGTGGTCGGCGGCACGAGCGCCGAGGCCTGCATGAAGACGCTCAAGCTCGCCTCCACACGTTACCTCGACGCGCTCCCGACCACCGGCAACGAGCATGGCCGCGCTTTCCGCGATCTCGCGATGGAGGAGAAGGTGTTGGATATCGCGCGCTCGACCGGCATCGGTGCGCAGTTCGGCGGAAAATATTTCGCCCTCGATGCGCGCGTCATTCGCCTGCCCCGCCATGGCGCCAGCTGCCCCGTCGCGATGGGCGTCTCGTGCAGTGCTGACCGCAACATCCGCGCGAAGATCACCAAGGACGGCATCTTCCTCGAGCAGATGGAAACAAAGCCCGGCCGGTTCATTCCCGCCGCGAGCCGACTGTGGAAGGACGATAACATCGTTCAGATCGATCTCAATCGGCCGATGGCCGATATCCTCGGCGAACTGTCGAAGTATCCCGTCACCACCCGCGTCTCCCTCACCGGCCCGCTCATCGTTGCGCGCGATAGCGCCCACGCGAAGCTCAAGGAACGCCTGGATGCGGGGCATGGCCTGCCGCAATACTTCAAGGACCACCCGGTTTACTACGCCGGCCCAGCCAAAACCCCGACCGGTTACGCCTCAGGCTCGTTCGGTCCAACCACCGCCGGCCGCATGGACAGCTACGTCGATTTGTTCCAAGCGCAGGGCGGCTCACTGATCATGCTGGCGAAGGGCAACCGCAGCGCGCAAGTCACCGCCGCCTGCAAGCAGCACGGCGGTTTCTATCTCGGCAGCATCGGCGGCCCCGCCGCGATTTTGGCGCGGGAGAACATCCGCAAGGTTGAGGTCCTCGAATATCCTGAACTCGGCATGGAAGCCGTGTGGAAAATCGAGGTGGAAAACTTTCCGGCCTTCATCCTCGTCGACGACAAGGGCAACGACTTCTTCGCCAACGGCTGTGCCTCGTGCCTGCCGGCAAAAAAATAAAAGCCTCTGCCTTCCGGCGTGGAGGCGCGCTACCCGAGAACAGTAACGATCAAATTTCGCTTATGCGCCGCGCGACGGTGTTCCCAGAGGAAGATTCCCTGCCACGACCCGAGCAGCATCCGTCCGTCGGCGATCGGCACGGTCTCGCTCGTCCGCATCGGAACTTTCGGGTAATTGTAAGGCGGCTATCACCATCGCGCGGCCGGCTTGGAGCAAGGTATTCAAACCCTTCAGGATGGTGCCCGGGTGCCAGCCGAGAACCATCGGCGACCACCTGCGAGTGAAACGAAGATCTCTCGGCATTCACCAGTGGCAACTCGCTAATCTGCTGGATGTTTGGAGGGTGCGTGTTTGCGCCTGGGAAGGAAATCACTACCAACCCAGAGGAGACGTTCGCGCCCGAGCGATCGCTTGGCTTGGATATGACCCAGAGGCGTCGGAAACGGTGCCTTCAACAGCTGGCTCCCCGTAAGGGCACTGTTGGGGAATTAAAGACGAAAGTCGCGGCTCATCCGTTATCCAAAGCAGCCTAGCGACTCGGTTCGGAGCGATGCGTTCTCGGTCTTGGTGACCAGTCGATTACTATTCAGCATCAGGGTGCCCCAAGTAGGGGCCTTGTTGCTTGGAAATGTGGTAAGGTGCCGGTGTTCGTTCGCCATGAGGTCCGCACCAAGTCGGTTCGGTGCGGGCCGGGTGGCGGACGGATGAGCCGGGCGGGCCTGCAGGCCCGCCC
>JBDSGI010000015.1:0-3389 GCA_039919035.1 Opitutaceae bacterium | reverse complement strand
GGCCGCGCCTCGCCGTCGAGGTGCCACTTGCCGGCGTAGCCGGTCGAGTAGCCGTTCCGCCGAAGCACCTCGGCAAACGTGACCATCTCATCGCGCATTGGGAGATCGTTTTGGATTGCGCCGGTGTTCTGTGGATAGCGTCCAGTCATCAGCGCGGCGCGCGACGGCGTGCAGACGGGCGAGGTTGCGTAGAATCGATCCGCGATCGCGCCGTGCTGCGCGATCCAGTCGAGGTTGGGCGTGTCGACTTTCACGCCCTCGCCCCAGATGAACGCCTGGTCTTTGGGCAGCAGCGCGCGATAGGCGCCGAGCGTGCGGAAGTTATGCTCGTCGGTTTGGATGACGAGGAGGTTGGGGCGCGTGGCGGGCGCCGACTCGGCGGCGCAGAGGATTAAGGGCGGCGAACGCTAACGCCCCGGCGACGCAGTGCGCCGTGAGATTTGAAGACATAGGGGAGGGTTGAAAAGAGCCAGCAGGCGGGCCGAGGTGGAGTTTGGAATGACAGGCTTTTTCGACGCCGGTTCAGAACTTGAAGGTATTCGTGAGGAGCAACTGTCGATCAGGCGGAATGCGGACGATGGCAGTGCTGCCGTCGGGATTGATGGAGACGGGGATGAGCGAATCGGAGCCGATGAGATTGCGGACATTGAACTGAATGCGCCAGGCCACGCGGTCTTTGAAGATGCGGCGCTTGTAGCTGAGCCAGCCGTCGCCGTTCAACTCGGGGTCGCCGAAAAAGGGCTTGGCGAGGTCGGGCTGGATGATGCCGTCTGCGTCGATGTAGTTCGGATAACCGGTGGCTACTTTAGACTGCCAGCGGGCGCCGGCGCCGATCCCCCAGCCTTTCAGGCGGCCGGAAAAATCGTAGCTCACGACGGCGTTCACGCGCCATTCGCGCTGCTCCAGCGATTTCGTGCCCTCCTTGGCTACTTCGGCGGCGATGGGCCGGGTGACGTTGTTGGAAAAGCGCCCGAAGTGGGTGTTGGTCTCGCCGAGCGTGGGACTGTCGAAGACATCCCGCATGGGCGATTTGTCGATGTTGGCTCGCATCTCGGCGGCGAACTTGCGGAACTCCGGCGCGATGTCGGACTTGATGGTGTTTTGTTGCGCCACGTTCAGCGAAACGCGGAGGCCACGCGCGGGATTGCCCGTGAGGTCGAATTCCCAGCCCTTGGCGACGAACGAGGAAGTGCCGACCGCGCCGGGAATCGGATTGCCCTGAAAGCGGCGGACGCCGTTGAGGGTCACGATGCGCAGGTTCCGGATCGTGCGTGTCGGCTCCGGGAGAAAATTGATGATCTCCTGATAGGCTTGGGCGAAGGACGTCACGCCGACTTGGGTGAGCCCAACCTGTTCAAGGGTGAAGCCGGCCGTCTCGGCGTCGAGCAGGCGCTGGAGGGACAGTGTCTCAATGCCATTGAGCGCCGTATTGACGGCTCCCTGCAGGGCGGGATTGGTGAAACCGGTGCCCGCCGTCTCGAAGTGGTTGACGCGGGCCGAGAGCTTGCCGCCGAACAGGTCGAACATGAAACCATATTCCTTGGTCGTGCCGGTGGGCGCGGATTGGAGGTTGTTGTAAACGTCGCGCCGCGCGCCGACGGGGCTGAAATTTTCCGAGCGGTTGGCGAAGACGCGGACGTCGGCGCCGAGCGGCAGTTTCCCGAGCAGTTTCTCCGGATAGCGGCCGACGACGCTCCAGGTCAGGGTATTGCCTTTGGCGACATCGGAGGGATCGGGGCGCAGGCTGATGGCGGCGGGATCGAAATCGCCGGTCGGCAGGCGATCGTTGGTGAGGGGATCGGTGTCGTTGTTGTAGTCAACGCGTTCGTAGGTCTTCTGCTCGTCGCGGCGGATGCCGGCGATGGTGACGAGGTGGCTGTCGAGCCAGTAGCTCTGCAGGCTGGCGACCGAGGATTTGATTTCCCGGCGGCCGATGTTGCCGGAGCGCAGAAAGCGGCGGACGTCGATGGCGGCGGTGCGCACCGCGCGTTGCGCGGCCGGCACCGTGGGATCGAAATAGAACATTTCGTAGCGATCGCCGTCCCGGGGCAGCGCCACATCGGTGATCGAGCCCAGGCGGACGTGGGCCGCGCTGGCGGTGTTGAGCAGCGAGGGACCGATATAAACGGCGGCCCCCATCTGGCGGCGGAAATTGTCGCTGTTGCCGGAGAGCATGGTCGTCAGGTTCAGGGTCGCGGCATCGGTGGTGAGGCCGAAGGTGCGGTTCCGCGTCTCGATGGTGTTGTCGAAATACATGCCGGTGAGCGTATGTTTCCCAAACCAAAAAGCGCCGCGGCCCTTGCCGAAGAGATCCGCGCCGTCGAGAGTGACAAACACGGTGGCGCGGGCGGCCTCGCGGTCCGTGCGGGCGTCGCTCGTGTTGGCGGTATCGATGACGTAGTAGGGCCGGCCGAGATTCGGGTTCGGCTGGTCGTTGCCGAGATACTGATTGATGTCGATGCGCACGTCAGCGGTGCCGCCGTTGAACGGTTGGGTCCGATCGTTGCGATAGCGCTGGTAGTCGTAACTGAGTTCCACGCCCGCGCGGCCGCCCCAGAGGGCCTGCTCCAGCGAGACGGTCTGCGCCTGGAAGTCGCGGTTCACGAGGTTGGTCTCACCGGAGAAGAGATTGTTGTAGAAATCGAAGATTTTCCGGTCCTGCAGCGACGGGGTGTCGAAACCGGGAAAGGAGCCGGTGCTGTAGGCATTGGCCGTGGCGTAAATGTCGAAGCGGATTCGGCCGGGGACTCCGGTCCAGAGGATGCGGCCCTGCCCGCCGGCTAGGTTGGCGTTGGTGCCGGTGAGCCCTTGCGTGGGCCGGCCGGGCCCGGGGTAAATGGCGTTGAATTGCAGAAAATTCGGGATGCTGGTGGGCCCGAGGATCGACGATTGCGTGCGGCCGTCGATGGTGGCGCGGGGGACGAAGGTGCCGTTGTCGTAGTAGGCGGGAAATACCGTGCCGGTGAACTGCTGCAGGTCGCGGGACGGCAGGCTCCACCAGGAGCTGAAACTATCGGAGGGCGGGGTGACGCTGGGCGGATTGGCGGCGATATCGCCGTATTCGGCGTTGGCGCGGAGGGTGGTGGGGCCGAGGAGGCCGCCGCGTTTGTTCTCGGCGAGCACGGCCGTGATGGCCCCGAAAATGCGCTGGTCTCGTTCCCACGCGGGGCGTTGTTTGTATTCCGCCCGCTTGTTGAGCCCGGCGATGCGCACCGCCACCCGGCGCGGCACAATCTCGCGGTTCAAGTCGAACGACTCGCGGTGGGCATGGCGCTGGCCCACTTGAAACTTGGCCTCGTAGAAATTGCTGCCGAACACCGGCGGCAGCGAGCTGTTGTTGATGACGCCACCGGGGCTGCCGATGCCGAAGAGCAGGGCATTGGGGCCGC
>JBDSGI010000014.1:0-15621 GCA_039919035.1 Opitutaceae bacterium | reverse complement strand
GGACCGCAGAAGGCGCGACCGAGCCCGGCTTCGCGGCCGCCGTGCTCGCGTGGTTCACGCGGCCCACGCCGCACCCGCTGCCGGATGCCGGCCTAGGCCGGCCGAATTTCTTCGGCGCGCGCGATCTGCTCGATTTGGTTTGGGAGTGGGTCGATGACTTCAACACTTCGATGGTCACCGGCGAGTCGCGCGCCGACACCGGCTTGGAGCGTGACTTGTTTTGCGGAGCGGGCGCCGCCGGCGCGCGCGATCCTTCCGACTACGCCGCCTTCATGCGCGCGGGCTTTCGCAGCTCCCTCCGCGCCAACTACAACGTGCCGAACCTCGGCTTCCGCTGCGCCCGATCACCATGAAAACCTCAATCTTTTTTCTCGGCCTCTTGAGTGCCGCCACCCGTTTCTCGGCCGCGCCCGCCGCCCCCGCCGGGCCGCCCTGCTGTGCGGTCGAACTCAAGCCCGACGCGCCGCTTAGCGCGCGCTCGATTTATCTTCTCGACGCGGCCTGGACCAACGACACCGGCGCGACCTTTCGGCTCGCTGCGCTGCGCGGCCGGCCGGTGGTGCTGGCGATGTTTTTCGCGCAGTGTGAATATGCCTGCCCGATTCTCGTGCGCGACATGTCGCGAGTGAGGGCGTCGCTGCCGGAAGCGGTGCGCGCGCAGACGCAGTTTGTGATGGTAAGTTTCGACACCGCGCGCGACACGCCGGCGGCTTTGCGCGCCTACCGCGAGCGGATGGCGCTCGACGCTGACTGGACCCTTTTGCGTGGCGACACGGCGGTCGTGCAGGAACTCGCCATGCTGCTCGGCGTGAAATTTAAGCAGGATGCGCGCGGGCAGTTTTCCCATTCCAATCTCTTCACCGTGCTCAACCGTGAAGGGGAGATTGCTCACCAGCAGGCCGGTCTGCAGGGCGAGGTCTCAGAATCCGTCAAGGCGATCAGCCGACTCGTTCCTTAAGGGGTTGGGCGGGGTTCAATCGTTGTTCCTCAGGTAACAGACACTACAAAACGCCTCGATCTCTCGGCGCGAGATTTCGGCGAGGACGAGATTGAGTTCAGTGAGCGAGGCGTCGCGTTCCATGGGATCGAGATCGGGTTGCTGGGCTTGGGACAGGATAAGGGCTTCGCGCATGGCCTGACTGCCGGCGGAAAAATAGCGCAGGAGGGGATTGCCTCCGCACTGGCAGCTGGCGGCGGGCGTGGAATGAGAATGGCGTGCGTGCACGCGTTGGTGGACGAGCGGGTGGGCGAGGGCGCCGTAGATTTCGTCGAGGGTCCAGTCGATCAGGTGAGCCAGCGCATCCGGATTTCCGAGGGGCGTGCCTACAGGCTCGACCCGCAACATCTCCTCCCATTGTCGCCGCACGTCTGAACGCCGGACGCGCAGCGCGCCGGCCAGTGAGTCTTGCATGGCCCAAGCTTACGCGCGGGCCCGGCCCACGGCTCCGCATGGCTTGGGAATCGCTCCGCACGTCTTGCCGGCGCGAGTGACCCTGCTATTCGACTGGACGCGTTTCCGCCCAGCGGACCGCGTGGCGCACGAGCGCCGTCACATCCTTGAGGGCGAGCTTCTCCTTGATGTGCCCGCGATGGACGTCGACGGTCTTGGGGCTGAGATGGAGTTGAGCCGCGATCTCGCGCGTGCTGAGTCCCTGGCCGATGTGCTGGAAAACCTCGAACTCGCGGTCGGTGAGTTTCTCAATGGGCGAACTCGAACCGCGCGGGCGGCGGGCCGAGACGTTGTCGAGAATCCGTTCCGCGACGCGCGCGCTCACGTAACGTTCACCCCGGAGCACCTGGCGGATCGCGGCGAGCAGATTTTCACCGCCCGCCTCCTTCATGATGTAGCCGCGCGCACCCGCCCGCAGCACGCGCTCGGCATATACCAGCTCGTCGTGCATTGAAATGACGAGCACGGCGAGATCGGCCTGGGTCGCCCGGAGATCGTGGATGAATTCCAGACCGCTGCGGCCTGGCATCGTGAGGTCGGTCAAGACGAGCGATGGCTTGGCCTTGGCGAACGCGGCAAATGCCTCCTTGGGATTGCCCGCCTCGCCACTGACGCACATGTCCGATTGACGGGCGATCAACTGGGCGAGGCCGGCACGCATGAACGGATGATCATCGACGATCAAAATTCCGTGCCGCGGGGTGGACTTTGCGGCGGCTTGGGTGACGGCGCGGGGCTTCATTTGGTGAGCGGGTGACGGCAGGTGACGGTGACACCGCCCTTGGGCCGCGATTGGATTTCGAGGCGCGCGCCCATCACGTTCGCGCGATGGCGCATCACGCCGAGGCCGATCCCGCGCGGCTTGCGCCCGGTGCGCGGGAGGCCACGGCCATCGTCCGAAATTTCCAACACGAGTTCGCCCGCTTCGATCGCAAGGCGGAGCGTAAGGCGGCGGGCGCGGGAGTGCTTGACGGCGTTGTTCATCGCTTCTTGGGCGATGCGGTAAAGGTGCCCGGCGACGAATGGATCAGCGATGGCCACCGGCTTTGGGCAGACGAAGGTGCATTGCACGCGGCCCAGCATGTTGGTGCGGAAGGCGAGCTCGCGCAGTTCGTCCTGCAGCGCGTCGGGCCGGGGTGCCACGGGCACCAAGCCGCGGGCTAGGAATCGGGTTTGCGCGATCGCCTCGCGCAGCAGCTTGCCCATGCGACCGAGGCCGCGCGCAAGTTTCCGGTGAGGCGCGGCATCGGCCTTTAAGCCGGCGCACATCAGCTCCAGCGCCGTGAGTTGCTGGCCGAGATTGTCGTGCAGATCGGCCCCGATGCTATGGCGCTCGCGCTCCGACGCGGCGAGGATCTCTAGTTCAAGCCGACACCGCTCGTCGTCGTCCGCCTTGCGTTGCGTGATGTCAGTGCGAATCGCGACGTAGTGATGCGGTTTTCCGTTTTCTCCGACGAAGGGGAAAATCGTGGTGTCGACCCAATAGTGCGAACCGTCGCGCGCGCGATTCTCGATCTCGCCGCGCCAGACCTGACCGCGGCTGATGGTGGCCCAGAGAGTGCGGAAGAATTCCCGCGGGTGGCGGCCGGAGTTGATGATGCGGTGATTTTTTCCGATCAGTTCGGTGCGGGAGTATTGGGAGATGGCGCAGAATTTGTCGTTGGCGTGGGTGATTTTTCCCGCCGCGTCGGTGATCGCCACAATCGAATGTTCGTCGAGTGCGGCTTTTACGTCGCGCAGCTCCCTCAGCGTGGCGCGGAAATCCTGTTCAAGCTTGGTCCGGTTTCTTGGCGAGGTTTTTTCCGGAGGTGACATGGCGGCAGCGTCGACGGGGCTGGTTGCTGTCGCAAGACTCAGGTCGGAAATTCGATCTAGGGAAAAGCCCTAGCGAGATGCCGCCGCGCCTCCGATTTATTGCGCGAGCATTAGCGGCTATGCTGGGCGTCGCAATGAACGCGCCATCACTATCCGTTTCGCCCACCTCTCCAGCCAACCATCGAGCGCGGGGCATTGACGTGGTGGGGTTGCTCCGCGAGTCGGCGATTTTTCGCGATTATCAGCAGGCGTTCCAAACGGCCACCGGCCTGCCCCTGGTGCTGCGCTCGGCGGGATCGTTTAGTGCCCCGCTGGACGGCGCCCGAAACATCGCGCCTTTCTGTGCGTTGATGGCGGCGAAGAGTCGGAGTTGCGCGGCGTGTCTGCGCAACCAGCAGAGTATTGAGGAGGCGGCGGTCGCCGGGCCCTGCACGCGGGAGTGCTTCGCGGGGTTGAACGACTCCGCCGTGCCGCTGCGACTTGGTGATACAATCGCGGGCTACTTGCAAACGGGTCAGGTCATGTTCCACCCGCCCAGCACAAGGCGGTTTCTCGCCGCGTCCCAGCGTCTCGCTGAACTTGATGTCCCGGTCGACGACGCGGAGCAACTCCGTGCCGCCTATTTTCTGACCCGCGTGATTCCCCGGACAAACTACGACGCGGTGCTGCGGTTGCTCGCCAGCTTCGCCGCCCATCTCTCGCTCGTCGCCAACGGTCTCGCCCTGCAACAGGCGGCGGCCGAGCCACCGGCGGTGACCCGCGCGCGAGGCTTCATCGCGCAACGACTGGGCGAGGAGCTGTCCCTGCGGGAAGTGGCGGCCGTGGCGCACATGAGCACGTTCTATTTCTGCAAGGTGTTCAAGACAGCGACCGGGCTGACGTTGACCGACTACATCGCGCGCGCCCGCATCGAGCGGGTGAAGGAGTTGCTGCTCAACCCGCACATGCGGGTCAGCGAAGCGGCGTTTGCGGCGGGTTTCCAGTCGTTGTCACAGTTCAACCGGGTATTCCGCCGCGTGACTGGGGAATCGCCGTCTGACCATCGGTTGCGGACCCGCGATCGGGCGCCGCTGCGTCCGGCCGCGTGAGGCTGCAAGAAATGCACAGCCTCGGCCAAACCTCGCGGAGCTGGAATCCCCCGGGTGTCGTAAACTGAACATTCCCAACCAGCCCAATCATGAAAACACACCGTTCCGCCTGCTCCGTGCAAGAACCGACCGAGCTGGAAATCCAACACGCCGCCTACCTGCTCTGGATCGAAAACGGCCGGCCGGAAGGCCGCGACATGGAACATTGGTTGGAGGCGAAGGAAATGCTCTGTCACCGCCATGCTCGCGACTCCCAGACGAGTCGGCGCGCGGTGGAGCTGCCGCGGCGAACCGTAGGCGGCCAAATTGATCGCAACTAAGCTCACTCAACTTCCCATGGCTGTCGTTCCACTCACTGTCATTGTCGGTCTCGTCTTGGTGCTGGGCTTCGCGGGCTTTTTCCTGCGCGAGCAAACCCGCGCCCGCAAGACCTGCGCCGAACGCGATTCCCTGCTGCCCCTCGCCGAGGAGACTCCTCGGCTGGCGAGCGCGGGCAAAGGCGAAAGGCGGTCGAAATGACCGCGTCCGTCTCTCCCTTGCCGCAAGGCCGGAAAATCACCCTTGAGTTCAACGACCGCGTCGTCCGCCAGTTCCTGCTGGCGACGGTGCTTTGGGGCGTGGTCGGCATGCTGGTCGGAGTGCTGGTCGCCGCGCAGCTGAATTTCTGGCAGCTGAACTTCGGGCGCGAGATCCTGAGCTTCGGGCGGTTGCGGCCACTGCACACCAATGCCGTCATCTTCGCCTTTGTCGGCAACATGATGTTTGCCGGCATTTACTACTCGACGCAGCGGCTGGTGAAGGCGCGGCTCGCGAGCGATTTTCTCTCGGCGCTCCACTTCTGGGGCTGGCAGGCGATCATCGTGGCGGCGGCCATCACGCTCCCGCTCGGTCTGACGCGCGGCAAGGAATACGCCGAGCTCATCTGGCCCATCAATATCGCGGTCGCGTTTATCTGGGTCGTGTTTGCGGTTAACTTTTTCTGGACCCTCGCGCGGCGCCGCGAGCCGGCGCTCTACGTCGCAATCTGGTTCTACATCGCGACGATCGTCACGGTGGCGATGCTCTACATCGTCAACCATCTCTCGATTCCGACGAGCTTCACGCACAGCTACCCGATCTTCGCGGGCGTGCAGGACGGGCTCGTGCAGTGGTGGTATGGGCACAACGCCGTGGCGTTTTTCCTGACCACGCCGATCCTCGGCATCATGTATTATTTTCTGCCGAAGGCGGCGGAGCGGCCGGTTTATTCCTATCGGCTTTCAGTGATCCATTTTTGGTCGCTGGTGTTCGTTTACATCTGGGCCGGGCCGCATCACCTCCTGAACACCGCGTTACCCGACTGGCTGCAAAACCTCGGAATGACTTTCTCGCTCATGCTATGGGCGCCGTCGTGGGGCGGCATGTTGAACGGCCTCCTCACCCTGCGCGGCGCGTGGCACAAGCTGCGCACGGATCCGGTGCTGAAGTTTTTCGCCGCCGCCGTGACCTTCTACGGCATGGCGACCTTCGAGGGGCCGCTGCTTTCGATCAAGTCAGTCAGCGCGCTCGCGCACTACACCGACTGGATTATCGGTCACGTGCACGCCGCCGCCCTGGGCTGGAACGGCTTCATGGCCGCGGGCATGATCTACTGGCTGTTGCCGCGGCTGTGGAACCGTCCGTTGCACTCCTTGGCCCTCGCCAACCTGCACTTCTGGATCGGGACCGTCGGCATATTGCTCTACGTGGGCGCGATGTGGACGAGCGGTATCACCCAGGGCCTGATGCTTAACGCCACGGCGGACAACGGCACGGTGCTCGCCTATCCCAACTTCCTCGACACGGTGAACACCATCCGGCCGATGATGCTGATGCGCGTGATTGGCGGCGGGCTCTACCTCGCGGGATTCCTCATCATGGTGTGGAATATCCGGCAAACGCTGCGCGGTGCGCAGGCGGTCAATGGCACGGTGGAAGTGTTCGACGACGCCGAAGATCAAGCGGCTGAGGTTGGCGTGGGCGTGTTCGGCACGTTCCTCAATCCACCGGTAATATTTTCGTTTCTCGGCGTGGGGTTCGCCTGCGCTTGGATGTTTGGCGGCGACGCGCTGGGCTTGGTCGGGCTGGTGGGCCTCATCCTCTGCGTGATTCTCGCCTACGCGCACTTCGAGTCGCGCGGCAAGGCGTGGGCGGGCTGGTATGACCGCCTGCTGGTTAACACGGCGCCGTTCACGGTGCTCACCTTTATCGCGGTCGCGGCGGGTGGCCTGATTCAAATTATTCCCGGCGCGCTCGCGAACCGGGCCGCCAACGTCGAGGATCGCCGCCAGATACCCTACACGCCGCTGGAGCTGGCTGGTCGCGATCTCTATGTGCGCGAAGGCTGCTACACCTGTCATTCGCAGATGATCCGCACGCTGGTGCCGGATGTGCTCCGCTACGGCGACTACTCGCGGCTCGGCGAATCCATCTACGATCATCCTTTCCAGTGGGGCTCGAAGCGCAACGGCCCCGACCTCGCCCGGGTGGGCGGGAAGTATCCGAATGTCTGGCATCTCCGTCACATGGAGGACCCGCGTTCGATTTCGGTGGGCTCGAACATGCCGGCCTATCCCGTAATGCTCACCCGGGACACCGATCTCGCGGCTCTCCCGGTCAAGCTGGCCGTGCAGCGCACCCTCGGCGTGCCGTATCCCAACTGGACGCCCGACCAAATCGCATCACGCGTCGCCGAGCAGTCCCAAGCAATCGCCGCGGACCTGCGCACCGCCGGTGCCTATGTTGCGCCGGAGAAGGAAATCATCGCGCTGATCGCCTATCTCCAATCGCTGGGGAAATTCGAGGACGTGAGCGCCGCCGCAAAGCCGGTGGCGCAGCGCGAGTGAGTTCCTTCCCCCGCTAATTTTCCACCATGTTCCGCCGACTCATCCTCGAAGACAGCGCCGTGTTCTACACGCTCGCGGCCTTTGCCACCGCCTTGTCAATTTACCTGACGATCACGTGGCGCGCGCTGCGCATGCAGCGCACCACCATCAATCGTTTTGAAAACCTGCCGTTTGCCACGGCCACTCCGCCTGCGTCCCATGAATCCGACACCTCCCCCCGCGCCTGAAGAGCCGGTCCGGCCGCACGTCTTCGACGGCATTCAGGAATACGACAAACGTCTCCCGAACTGGTGGCTGAACACTCTTTACGCGACGATCCTCTTTTGGATCGGCTACTGGGCCTACTACGAGTGGTTTCGCGTGGGCCAGAGTGAAACGCAGCTCGTCAATACGGCGATGGCGCGTATCGAGGCCGAGCGACTCTCGGTCGCAAAGCTGGACGACGTGAGTCTCTGGCAGATGAGCCGCAACCCCGCCTTCGTCGCCGCGGGCAAGGCGGTTTATGACGGCAACTGTTCCGCGTGCCACTTGCCGAGCCTGAAGGGCAAGGCAGAGAATCCCGTCGCGATCGGTCCCGATCTCACGGACACGGCTTGGGTGCATGGCGGGCACCCCGTCGAGATTCACGACCTGATCGTCAAGGGGGTGCTCGTAAAAGGCATGCCGACTTGGGGCCCCGTGCTCGGCGCGAAAAAGATCAGCGAGGTTACTGCCTTCATTCTCAGCCACCACCGCGAGGGTGAGCCCATCGTGGTGGTGCCGGCGCTTTAGAGGGCGTGAAAAGGCCGGTGGAGGGCGTCAGTCTGGCTGACGCCTCTGTCCGACCAACATTCAAACCGGCGTCTGCAGGACAGACGCCCACACCCGACCAAACTTTTTTCGACGCCCCCTAACGATTCCTTGGCCCGTCCCCCGGCCCATCTTTCCCATGCCACCGCCCAACGTCCTTCGTCCCTCCCGCGAATCGGTCACCACGATTCGCGCCGATGGATCGCGGTCGATGCTCTACCCGGCTGACGTGCGCGGCCGCTTCGACCAGGCGAGGAAACTGGCGGCGCTGGGCTTGATTGTTTTCTACCTCTCACTGCCCTGGATTACGATCAATGGCCATCCGGCGGTCTTTCTCGATCTGGCCGGGCTGCGTTTCCATCTCTTCGGGCTGACGTTCGCGGCGCAGGATCTGTGGCTGTTTTTTTTCGTTATCACGGGACTGGGTTTTTCACTGTTCTTCGTGACCGCGCTCTTCGGTCGCGTGTGGTGCGGCTGGGCGTGCCCGCACACGGTTTTTCTCGATCATGTTTTCCGACGGATCGAGCGTTGGATGGAGGGCGACGCGGTGCGGCGCCGTGCGTTGCGCGACTCGCCGCTCACAGCTGGAAAGCTCGCGAAGCGGATCGGGAAACACGGGCTCTACGTCCTGGCGGCGGCGACGATTACCCATCTGCTGCTGGCCTATTTCGTTTCTTTGCCCGAGGTGTGGACGATGATGCGCACGGACCCGGCGCGGCACTGGGGGGCGTTTGTCTTTATGGTGGTCGCGACCGGCGCGCTGTATTTTAACTTCGCTTGGTTCCGCGAGCAGCTCTGCATCGTGATCTGTCCTTACGGGCGGATTCAATCGGCGCTCATCGACGATCACTCGCTGGTGATTGGCTATGATGCGGCACGGGGCGAACCGCGCGGCAAGCAGCGCGCGGCCCTCGACAGTGCGGCGGCGAAGCCCGGAGATTGCATCGATTGCAACCGCTGCGTGCAGGTCTGCCCGACCGGCATCGACATCCGGCAGGGGCTGCAAATGGAGTGTGTCGGCTGCACCGCGTGCATCGATGCCTGTGACGAGGTGATGGACCGCGTGCAGCGGCCGCGCGGGCTGATTCGCTACGATTCGCAGAAGGCGTTCGGGGGCGAGCGAACGCGTTGGATTCGGCCCCGCACGCTGCTTTATTTTGGACTGCTGCTGGTGGGGGCGGCGGTCGTGACATGGTCGTTGTCGACGCTCCGGCCTGCGAGTTTAGGCGTCACCCGGATGATTGGTGCGCCCTACGTGATCGACGCGGGGACGGTGCGAAATCAGTTCCTCGTGCGACTGGTGAACAAGCGGAATGCGCCCGTGCGTTTTTCGCTGGCGATCTCCGGCGCGCCCGCGGGGGTGCGCGTGGTGGGTTTCGACGACCAAGTGGAGGTTGGGCCACTGGGCGAGCTGGTGCATCCGCTCGTGTTGCAACAGGCGCGGGCGGACTACGGCGGGCCGTTTCATTTTGTTGTCACGGTGCGCGACGGAGCGGAGAAGTCCCTGCTGACGCGGGCGGTTGAGTTCCTCGGGCCGGAAGCGCGCCTGCTGCGCGAGGAAGAAAAGGAGCAACGTGAGCGACCCTGAAAAAAAATCCCGGATTTGGGTGTGGTTTCTGGCGGGTGCGCTCCTGCACGTCGCGGTGTGGGCCGCATGGATCACCGTGGCTTCGAAACACCGCGTCGCCGAAGTGCCGCTGGCGACCCGCCGGGCACCTTGAAATTATGGACGCCTCACTCGTGCATTCGCCGGCCGCCGCGTTTGTCGCTGGCCTGGTGACCAGCCTCCATTGCGTCGGCATGTGCGCGCCGCTGGTTTGCTCGTTGCAACCGGTTAAGAGCGACGGGCCGGTGTTCGCGACGACTTATCATGCCGCGCGCCTCACCGGGTATGCCGGGCTCGGGGCGGTCGCGGGCGGATTGGGCCGCTTGCCGCTCGCGTGGGTTTCCGACTCGGCGCTGCACTGGCTGCCCTGGTTTGGCGTATTCGTCTTTGTGGCCCTCGCGTTTCGGTGGGATCGGCATTTGCCAAAAAATTTGGCGCTGGGCCGCTTGATGTGGCGCGTCCGGGCCTGGGTGCGCGGACGGCCGCCGGCGGCAGCCGCCGCAGCCCTCGGCATCGCGACCCCGCTTTTGCCCTGCGGCCCGCTCTATCTGGTGGTGGCGCTGGCGCTCCTCGCCGGCTCGGCCGCGCAGGGCGCGACGGTGCTGCTGGCCTTTGGGCTCGGCACCGTGCCGCTGCTCTGGCTCGCGCAAACGCAGTTCCGCTGGCTGCGTGAGCGGCTCACGCCGGTTTGGATGGGGCGGCTGCGCGTGACCCTCGCGCTCGTCTCGGCGCTCGTGATTGGCTGGCGGGCGCGGGGCACGCTCGGTTTTGCCGGACCCGACATGGGCGGTTGGATTTGTTTTTGAATGAGCGTCCTCGCCGCCACTGCATCTCCGCTCGCGCCACCGGCCGGGAAACCAAGCCGTGCGGCGCCAACCTGCCGGCATTGCGGGGCGGGCTTGCTCGACGCGGCGATGCGTGAGGCTGGTTTCTGCTGCGCGGGCTGCGGCTATGTCTTCCGACTGATTAACGAGCAGGGGTTCGACGGCTACTATCGCATCAAGGACGATGTCACCACTCCGGTGGACGCGAGCGTTTTCGATCCGGGTGACTACGAGTGGATCGAGGCCGCGCAGCGCGCGGTGGAAACGGCGCCAACTATTCCGGAACTTACCGTCGCGCTGCAGGGAATTTCCTGTGCCGGCTGCGTCTGGCTGATTGAGCGGCTGTTTCAAAAAGAGCCCGGGGCGCGCGATGTGATCGTCAATGCGCACTATGGCACGATGCGGCTGCGTTGGGTGCACGGGGAGTTTTCCGCCGCGGCCTTTGCGCGGAAAGTGCGCGGTTTTGGCTACGTGGTCAGTCCGGCCGGCGAGGCGACGGCCGAGCCGGAGAGTCGCGGCCTTGTGCGCCGGATTGGTCTCTGCGCGGCATTTGCGCTAAACGTCATGCTCTTTTCGCTCCCGGTGTATTTCGGGATGGAGCGGACGTTTGAGTGGGCCGGGCTGTTCGGGACGCTGAACGCGGCCTTCGGCACGTTGAGCGTCATGGTCGGCGGCACGTATTTTTTGGGCCGGGCCGCCCGCGCTCTGCACGCCCGCGAACTGCAAATCGATCTGCCGATCGCGATCGGGATTGTGGGTGGCTACGCAGGTTCGCTCTACGGCTGGCTCGCGGGCGAGGATCGGTTCGTCTACTTCGATTTTGTCTCGGCGTTCATCGTGCTGATGCTGATTGGCCGCTGGGCGCAGGTCGCGGCGATTGAGCGGAACCGCCGGCGGCTGTTGGGGCGCGCCGCGACCATCGCGCGGGTGAACCTCGCCGACGGGAGTGAGATTGCGCCGGAGAAAGTCCGCGCCGGCCTGGCGCTGGCGCTCGCGCCCGGGCACACGCTTGCGGTCGAGTCGCGGTTGGAGGCAGCCGAGGGAAGTTTTTCGCTCGCCTCGATTAATGGCGAGGCCGAGCCGAGGGTTTTCCGCGCAGGGGCGCGGGTGCCGGCGGGCGCGGTGAACATCGGGCGCGGGGTGCTGCGCTTGGTCGCCGCGCAGCCGTGGTCGGAGTCGCTGCTGGCGCAACTCCTCGCGCCGGGCGAGCGTGCGCCGGCGCGGCATCCGCTGATTGAACGGGTCGTGCGCGGCTACGCCATTGGGATTCTCCTGATTGCGACGGCGGCTGGCGTAGGTTGGTGGAGGGCCTCGGGCGACGCGGTGCGCACGTGGGCGGTCGTAACCGCCGTGCTCGTTGTCTCCTGCCCGTGCGCCATCGCGCTCGCGTTTCCGCTGGCCGATGAAATGGCGACGGTGGCGCTGCGGCGGCGCGGGGTCTTTGTGCGCGAGTCGGATCTCTGGCCGCGCCTCGCACGCGTGCGGCAGGTCGTGTTTGACAAGACGGGGACGCTCACGCTGGAGACGCCCGTGCTGAAAAACCCCGGGGAATTGCATAAACTGGATGCAACGGCCCGCGCGGCGCTGCTGGCGCTCGTGCAGGGCAACGCCCATCCGGTCAGCCAGTGCCTGCTGCAATCCTTGTTGGCGGCGGGTCCGGTCGAAGCGCTGGCGGGCGAAGTGATTGAGGAGATCGGACAAGGCGTGTCGCTTGGCCCGTGGTCGCTCGGACGCTCCGGCTGGCGCGATCAGGAAAAAGGGGAGGGCACAATGCTCACCCGCGGCGGTGCGGTGGTGGCGCGGTTTATTTTTTCGGATGCGGTGCGACCCGATGCGCGGGCCGAAGTCGACGCGCTGCGCGCGCGGGGTCTTGAGGTCGGGATTTTGAGCGGCGACAACCAAACCAAGACGAGCGCCCTCGCTGCAGAAGTGGGTTTGGATGGCCGTCGAGCGGTGGGGGAACTCACGCCGCAAGGCAAAGGGGCCTGGCTCGACGCGAACGACGGGCCACGCAATGCCCTCATGCTTGGTGACGGCGCCAACGACAGCCTCGCCTTTGATCACGCGCTTTGTCGCGGCACGCCGCTGGTGCATCGCGGTGTGCTCGGAGGCAAAGCCGACTTCCACTATCTGGGCCGAGGCATTGGCGGCTTGCGGGCTCTGCTCGAAGTGGACGCGCGCCGGCGCGGCACGCAGCGCGTGATCTTGGTGTTTTCCGTCGCCTACAACTTGGTGGCCGTGGGCCTGGCGGTGGCGGGCCATGTCAATCCGCTCGTGGCCGCCGTGCTCATGCCGGTGAATTCGCTGGCCACGCTGCTCATCGTGAGCGTGGGGATGAGGCCGGTTTTTCGAGTTTGACCGCCGTGCGGGCGTTGCGATGACGATAGAAAAAAGCGCGGGCGATGGCCCGCGCTGCGTTAATCGCTTGGTCTGAAAAATCTCGGACGCGCTACAATCCTTTCGCACCCTTGGCGGCCTTGCGCTTCTGGGGCGGCGGCACAATGACGACCGGACACTTCGCGCGCATCAGCACGCCGTGGGTGGTGCTGCCCACCAACAAATCGTAGAGCGCGGTGTGCCCGTGCGAGCCCATCACGATATAGTCGGCATTAAGTTTCTTCGCCTGCTCGACGATCAACTTGATGGGTGCGCCCGTGAATTGGAGCGTATCGGTCTTGATGTGCTGGGCGGTGAGCTTGTCCTCCAAGCGGGTGAGCTGTTGGGCGGCGTGTTTTTCACCGGCGGCCGTGATTTCGACGATATCTCCCATCAGCGCACCATACTCACTGATGACGAGCGGAGGTTGAATGATCGTCAGCAGAACGACGCGAGCCGGCAAGACCTTGGCCAAGGTGGAAACCTGTTGCACAATGCTGTCGGTGACGGGGGAGAAATCGACGGGGACGAGGATGGTTTTCATGGGATGACCTTATCGATGGGGCGACGAGGGTGCTCCGCATGGGTTGGCGAACCCTGCGCCAAAATTGGCTAACGTGCCTGCCAAAATTTACAGCCCGGAACCTCCCGCGCGATGGCGAAGCTGTGCCCGCGACGCTAGCCGACCCAAATTGTTTTCACGTTCACGAACGACCGCGCGCCCCAGGCTCCGAGCTCGCGGCCGTAGCCGCTCTCCTTGATTCCGCCGAACGGAAGTTCCGGCGAAGAGCGCACGAGTTCATTGATGAAAACTGCGCCCGCTTCCAACTCGAGCGCGAGGCGGTCGGCGCGTTTCTGATCGCGCGTGAAGATCGAGGCGGCGAGGCCGTAGCGCGAGGCGTTGGCCACGCGCACGGCGGCGGTAGCATCGCGGACGGCGATAATCGACGCGACCGGGCCGAAGATCTCCTCGTCGAAGGCCGGCATGCCGGGCCTGACATCCGCTAGAACCGTGGGCGCGAAAAAAAATCCCCGGCCCGGCAACGGTGAACCGCCGAGGAGCAGCCGGGCACCGCCGGCCACGCTTTGTTCGACCTGGCGCTGCACGGTGGCGCGTAGATCGGCGCGCGCGAGCGGGCCGACATCCGTGGCCGCGGAGGTCGGATCGCCGACGCGTCGAGCGGCGATGCGGTGGGTGAATGCCTCTTCGAATTTCGCGAGGACGGAGCGGACGACAATGAAACGCTTTGCGCAAACGCAGCTCTGCCCGGAGTTCAGCAGGCGGGACTGCGCGCAGATTTCCGCGGCTTCGGCGATATCGGCGTCCTCCAGAATAATCGCCGGATCGCTGCCGCCCAACTCGAAGACGCCCGGCTTCATCGCCGCGCCGGCGAGGGCCGCGACTTTTTTCCCGGCGGCCACGCTGCCGGTGAGTGTGACGGCGGCGACGCGCGGATCGGCGACGAGTGCGGCGACAGGCGCCGTGTCGATCAGCAGGGTTTGAAAAACGCCGGCGGGCAGGCCGGCATCGCGAAATAGTCTCTCCAATGCGAGGGCGCAACCGGGCACAATGGGCGCGTGCTTGAGCAGCACGGTGTTGCCGGCGAGCAGGGCGGGCACGGCGGCACGAATCACCTGCCAGACCGGGAAATTCCACGGCATGATGGCGAGCAGCACGCCGAGTGGTGCGTAGACGACGCGGGCAGGGCGGGGCGCGGCCGGGGGCCTTTCGTCAGCGAGGAAGGCCGGACCGTGGGTCGCATAGTAGTCGCACAGCAGCGCGCTTTTCTCCGCCTCGCCTCGGGCCTGCGCGATGGGTTTGCCCATTTCAGCGGTGACGAGCGCCGCGAGATCGTCGCGGCGGGAGCGCAGCAGGCGGCCCACGGCGCGGAGATATTTCGCCCGCGCCGAGACCGGGAGTTGGCGCCATTTTGCCTGACTGGCGGAGGCGCGAGCCACGGCGCGCTCCATCTCCGCGCGGGTGTGTCCGCGATGACTCGTCAGTCGGCGGCCGGTGGCGGGATTTTTTGTCACGAAGCGCATGGGGCCAATGTCCGTCATCGGCTCGGCGTGACAACGGAATTTCATTTCGCGGGCCGGCAGCCGGTGCGGTTTTTGTAGAGACCACTTGCGGCGGAGGCGCGGTTCGTGCGTCATCGCCCGCATGGCCCGAGCCGATCGATTGCCAGTGACGGTGCACACGATTGCGAAGCACGTGGGGGTTTCGCCATCGGCAGTCTCGACCGTCCTCGCCAACCGCCAAGTGGAGCGCCGGCTCGCGCCCGCGACCGTGGAAAAAATTCGGCAGGCGGTGCGGGATCTCGGCTATGTGCCCAACATTGCCGCGCGCCGTCTCCGCGCCCACGATCCCGAGGTTCACCACCGCGAAATCGGCATTCTCACGACGTTTGAGGCGCCGCTGTTTTTGGTCAGCCGGGTGTTGCGGCAGGTGCAGCGGATGGCGGATGCCCGGACCGGCCCGGGCCGGAAATTCTCCGTGTCCATCGCGATGTTTCACGCCGGCCGGCTGGGCGAGATGCCAGGCCTCATGGAGGCGAGTCGATTCAACGGCGTCATCATTACCAACACGCTGCCGGACGATGATGCGTTTCTCGCCGCGACCACGCTGCCGTATGCGGTCGTCGTGCTCGGGCGGCGGTTGCCGAACTACTGCTGTGTGCTCGATACCCCCGGCGAGATCGGTCGGCGTGCCGCGGAGATTCTCCTCGCGCGTGGCTGCAAGCGCCCGGTGGTGCTCGTGCCCGCGCTGCTCACGCAAAGCACCGCCGAGCGAGCGACGGCGTTCGCT
>JBDSGI010000013.1:0-8121 GCA_039919035.1 Opitutaceae bacterium | reverse complement strand
GGCCGCCGGTTATGGCACTTCGTAGGCTTCGACGAGCACCGTGCCGGCCGTGCCGGTGGCGCCCGTCACCTGCACCGTGTAAGGGCCGGGTGAAAGGCCAGCCAGCAACGCGGCGTCGCGCGCGCCGGTGGCCGAGAGCCGAAACGCCCCGACCCGATCGAAGGCAGAGTTGAGCCGCACCGTGTCGTTCGTGTTCCAGTCGTCGTTGCTCGCAATGACGTTACTGCCGCGAAAGATGGCGAGCGCAGGCCGGGCCAGCGGATCGGATACCCCGAAAGCCGCCAGCGAAGGTCCGATGGCGCGGACCAGCACATTGCGCACCGTGGTGCCGCCGATGACGAACCCTACAATCAACACGTCCCCGGGGCCCGTGATGCGGGCGCGGGTGGAAATATTAACGAATGACCGGTCGTTCCCACCCGGGCCGGCCACGCTAGTCGGCACGATGCCGCTCGTCGAAGCGTTGAATTGAAAAACAATTTTGGCGCCTTCGCCCACCCGCTTGCCGGTGTAGCGGCATTGGATGTTCGGGCCGCCGGTGTCTGTCACCTCAAAGAGCCCGTATTGCGCGATGCCGAGCAGTGGTCCAGCGGAATACGGCCCACCCTTCGGTTCTCCGGGCCGGGTAAGCGGCGCAGCATGCAATACGACGAGCGGGGCGCCACCGCCAAGGGCGTAGTCGGAGTTCGACCCGTCATCGAAGGCCAGGGCGTGCATGTCGCCCGATAGAAGGACCAGATTCATGATCCGGTTATCCTTAAAAAAACTCGCCAGCTCGGATCGTTCCGTCGCGTAGCCCCCCCAAGAATCGGAGCCTACCTGCGCCGGCGCAATCCAAGGAGCGGTGCAAGCCCAGAGGATCAGGGGAAACCCGGCGTCGCGCGCCGCAAGCAGTTCCTGCTTAAACCACGCTTTCTGCGCGGCCCCCAGTCGGGTTTTGCTGGCGGACTCGGCAGTTGTGGCCGGGCTCGCCGCGCTGTGCAGGTCCGTCATGATTATGCGCACGCGCCCCACGGTGAACGCCTGCGCGATCGTGCCGCCGCTTACGTTGATGGGATAGTGCGGCACGGTGTCGCGATACGCCGTGCGTGACGCGGCCGTGCCGACCGCCGTGCTGTTGCTGTCGTTGCCCGCGAAATCGTGATCGTCCCACATGTAGGCGAGCGCCACATTGCGATATAGGGCGCCCTCGACCGGATGGCTCAGCACGGTGTCGTAGTTACGGCGGTAGTCTTCGGCGACCGTGGTGTTGGTGTCGGCGTAGTGGAAGTCGCCCAAATGCAGAAACAACAGCGGCTGCTCCGCCAGGATTGCCGCGAAGGCGCGCTGATCGACATCAGTCGTGTCGCCGCACGAAGAAAAGGCCATCCGGAACGAGGCCGCGCCGAGCGGGAAGGTGCGGAACTTGCCCCGCGAGATCGGCTCGGTGCGCATGACATTGGCGACCTCGATGCCGTAGTCATAGTCGGTGTTGGGCTGGAGTCCGGCGATGTCGAGCGTGACGGAATTGCCGGAGTTGGCATTGGTGGTCAGCGCGGGGGAGAAAACGGCGGGCGTGAGCGTATCGTTCGTGCTGATCGCAAGCCGCACCCGCAGGCCCGCGGCGTTCAACCGCACGGACACCGAAGCGCTGGTCGGAGTCACATTCCCGGACCAGACGCCGCCAAGAAACGGCGACGCGGTCTGCCCCGCGAGCACGGACCAACCCGTCAAAAAAGCGAAGACGCCCCGGCATAAAATACGGTGGGCGACGGGGGAATTCACGGCGCGCAACGTGCTCGCCGGGGTCGGCGAAGCAAGCTTCAAGGCCAGTCCATGGGGTCGCGCGGTCAAGCTCACAGGGAGACTCTCAAACCCGCCTTGAGGTTTCGTTAGTTTTTAACCGAACCTTGCCTCAAGGCCCCAACTGGTGTTCCGCTCAACCTGAGATGAGTTTTCGCCCGCGCCTTGCGCAGACCATTCTGCTACCCGCGCTCCTCGCGACGGTTGCGGTGCGGGCCGATCCGATCCTCTCCGAATTCATGGCGTCGAACAACCGGACGATCGCCGACGAAGAGGGCAAATCTTCGGACTGGATTGAAATCCACAATCCGGACGCGACCCCGGTGAACCTCGCCGGGTGGTATCTTACGGATGATTTGACGGACAAATTGAAGTGGCAGTTTCCCGCCGTGACAGTGCCCGCCGGCGGCTACCTCATCGTCTGGGCCTCGGGCGAGAACCGCCGCGATGCGACCAAGCCCCTGCATGCGAATTTCGCGCTCGATTCGGCGGGCGAATACCTCGCGCTGGTGAAACCCGACGGCATCACGGCGGTCACCGAGTTCGCGCCGGCCTTCCCGGCCCAGTTCGAGGATTTTTCCTACGGCGTTACCCAGCCGATGGCCGTCGGGGAGGCCCCCGTCGTCGGCTTCTTCCGCAACCCAACTCCCGGCGCCCGCAATGGCGGCGCCAGCACGCTGCTCTTGGCCGAGCGCGTGGCCTTCTCGCGCGCCGCCGGGCCATTCACCGGCACGGTCAGCCTGACGCTTTCGGGTGCGGCCACCGGCCAGCGCATCCGCTACACCCTCACCGCACCCGGGCCCAACGCCGCCAACTCCACGCTTGAACCCGGACCCACCGCCCCGGAATACACCGGCCCCATCGCGATCGCCGCCTCGACCATCGTGCGCGCCTCCGTCTACGCGGCCGACAACATCGCGCATGGCTTTCCCTCGACCGCACACTACGTTCGCCTCGCGGGCAGCGGGGCAGCGAGGCTCGACAATTTTTCGAGTCAGCTGCCCATCCTGCTGGTCGACACCCACGGCACCGGTAAGTTGGAGAAAGACGGCATTGATCACCCGGCGTGGATTTACTCTTGGTCGAAGCCCGCTATCGGTGACACTCCGCTCGGCGCCGCTCCCAGCACTCACTGCCCGGGAAGCACCAGCGTGCATGGCCAATCCTCGGCCGACTTCGACAAGAAGAGCCTCAGCTTGAAATTCAGGCCCGCCTCGGGCCAAGCCAAAGCACCAGCGCTTTTCGGCCTCCCGACGTTCGAAAGCTGGGAGCTCATTGGCCCTTGGTATTTTGACCGCACCTTTGTCTACAACGCCTTCGTTTACGCGCTGAGCAACCGGCTCGGTCGCTGGGCTCCCCGCACGCAATTCGTCGAGGTGTTCTACAACAACAACGGCGGAGATCTCGACCTGAGCGACTACGCGGGCATCTACATCCTGACCGACTCCCGCGAGATTGATTCCAAGCGAATCGACATCACGAAGATTTCCCCCACCGACATCGGGCCAAACAAAATCACCGGTGGGTATGTGATTCACTCCGATCCACCCGATGCGGCGGAGCTGAATTTCCAAACCCGCCGCGGTTTTCCGGGCGGCCCACTGGCAATTGGCGTCAGGACCCCCAAGCTGGCCAACCTGCCCCAGGAGCAGCGCGATTACATCAAGGGCTACGTCCAGGGGCTCGACGACGCCCTCCTCTCCGATCTCGGCGGCGGCTGGCGCAATCGCACCTACCTCGACTACATCGACCAGCCCTCCTGGATCGATCACCACATTCTGAATCTCCTCCCGATGAACGTCGACGGGTTGTGGCGGAGCGCGTTCTTCACCAAAGACCGTGGCGGCCGACTCGTCGCCGGCCCCGTCTGGGATTTCGATCGCTCCCTTGGCGGCGGCGACCCACGCGCCGATCGCCCGGACGTGTGGAGCGGCCCCTTCACAGACGGAGCCACCGACTATTGGCAGGACGGCTGGTGGGGCCTGCTCGCGCAGGATCCCGAATTCGTGCAGGCTTGGGCCGATCGGTGGCACCAACTGCGTCGTAACGAACTCTCCACTCCCAGCCTCCTGGCGCTCATAGATTCACTCGCCGCGCAAATCGGACCGGCGGCCGCCGCTCGCGATGCCGCCAAGTGGCCGGCCAACCTCCCCCTCTTTGCCGGTGGCTGGCAGGGCGAAATCGACCACCTGAAAGACTGGGTCACCCGTCGTGTGACTTGGATCGATGCGCAGTTGATTGCTCCGCCCGCCCTCACCGCCGACAACGACACGCTCACCGTCACCCCCGCCCCCGGCACCCAGCTCGCCTACACGACCGACGGCACCGATCCCCGCGCGTTTGGCGGCGCCCCCGCGCAAGCCGTGCGCCTCTCCTCCTCTCCCATCACGGTGCCCAGCACCGCCAACCTGCAGGCGCGCAGCTATCGCGCGGTTCCCCGTCCGGGCATTCCCACTTTCAGCTGGAGTTCGGTGTCCGGCGGCACTCCGACCTCGGCGCCCGTGCCCCGGCCGCGGCTGCTGAATCTCTCGAGCCGCAGCTTCGTGGGCGCCGACGAAAACATCTTGATCGCCGGAGTCGTCGTGAACGACACCGCGGGGAAACAATACTTGGCGCGCGCCGTCGGCCCGGCCCTCACGGCTTTCGGCGTGGCCGGCGCTTTATCCCAGCCGGTTCTGACGATCCTCGATTCGGCGGGCCGCCAAGTCGCGCGCAATGCCGGCTGGGAGAGTGGCCCGGATGCCAACGACATCCCTGATCTGGCCAAAGCCGTCGGCGCTTTTCCCTTTGCCAAGGGCAGCCGCGATTCCGCGCTGCTCGCCCGGCTGCCCGCCGGGCAATACACCCTGCAAGTTTCGAGCGCCACCACGGCGACCGGCGTGAGTCTCGCCGAACTCTACGAAATTGATTCCGGCGTCGGTCGCACCCTTAACCTCTCCACGCGCGGTCTCGTGCGGGCGGGCGACGAACTGCTGATTGGCGGCGTGGTAATCCTCGGCCCCGGCCCAAAACGCCTTCTCATCCGCGCAGTGGGACCGACGCTCGGCGCTTTTGGCGTCGCCGGCGCCCTCCCCGATCCTGTGCTCTCACTCTACAACGGGTCGACCCCGGTCGCCACCAACGACGATTGGGGCACGCCCAGCGGGGCGACGGCGGCGAGTGGGAGCGACATCACGGCGGCCGCGGCGGCCGTGGGTGCCTTCGCACTCGCGCCCGGCACCCGCGATGCCGTGCTGCTACTGACTTTGCCCGCAGGGGCCTACACCGCCCAAATTGCCGGCAAGTCCAGAGCCAGCGGTGTAATTCTCCTCGAAATCTACGAGGTGCCGTAGTCGGCGCGCAACGGGGTATCCTCGATAACCCTTCACTCAATTCTCGCGCACGGTCACATCGACGTGCTCGCCAGGGCGCAGTTCAAGCCCCGTGGGCAGCGCGAACTCCACGCGCACGGCAGTCTCGGGCAAAGGCGTGGGCGGAAGACGCATCGCCGCGACCATGTTCGGCGAAAGGGTCTCCAAGGCCACGCCGATATGGGTGATTTTGGTGGCGACGACTTTGGCCGGCGAGCCGCGCGTGCGGATTTCCGCCAGCATTCCGACCTTCGGTTCAAAGGACAGTGGCTGGCGCAGATAGCCAGCGAGCCGCTCGGCCTTCGGCGCCGTCACCCGGAGCACGGCGTCGCCCGCCATGACAGTTTCACCCGGCCGCCGAAGAATGGCCGCCACCACGCCATCGACGGGCGCCACCAGAGGCACCGGAGCCAGCTCCGCTTCCGCCAATCTCAGCTTCGACTCCTGCACTTTGATGGCAGCGGCGAGCGCCGATTCACCGGACAACGTCGCATCCGGCAAGGGGTTTGCCGCGAGCTTGCCGAGCACGGGTTCGAGCCGAGCGACCAGCTTGGTCTTCTCCTCCAGCTGTGCCCGCAGGCTGTCGCGAGATATTTTCAACTGATCGAAGTTTTCCGGCGTGATCAATCCCGAGCGCATCAGCGGCTCCGACCGGCTCATTTCGCCCTCGGCCTGCTGCAGCCTGCCCTGCAAGGCCACCCGATCGACCCGGTGGTTCATCCAGTCGAGGGCCATGCGCTCGTATTCGAGCGCGACCCGCTGCGCGTCCGTGGCGCCGGACATGGTCGCGGCGAGCATCGCAACATCGGCGCGAATCACGGCCAAGGTCGCTTCCAGCAGGCGCGGGTTTAGCCCCGCGAGCTGCCCGACGACCTCGCCCGCTTTCACGGGCTGGTGCAGCGCGACTTTGAGGCTGGCGATCACGCCCGCCTGCGGCGCGCGCAAATCCGATCCTAGCACTTCCGCTTCGGCCACCAAGGAGGAAGGCGACACCGCCGTGCCCCACATCCACGCGACCAAGAGTGCGACCAACACAAACGTGATGCGCGGCAAATAGAGCAGCCGGATTTCACGCCAACGCTGCGCCGGCGGAGAGGGAATGGGGGGAAGGATCCGGCTGTCGTCCATGAGATTAAATTTCCGATTCGTCCGCCGCCTGCACGCTTGAAACGCGATCAACGCCGGGCACATCGGCCAGTTCCGTCAGCAGCTCCGAAGCCCGCGAGGGATCCCGGAGCAGCACGCGGTAGGAAAGATTGGCGGCATCGGTGCCTTTCCCGAAATGCTGGTTGGCGATATGCACCCGCAGACTGTGCCGCTGGAGCAGCTAACTCACCACCTCTAGTTCGGAAGCGGGCCGCGTCCAGCGGAGGTTCAAGATCAAGTCGAAACGGCTGCGGGTGCCCGAGGCCGTCATCCAAAGGAAAATAAACAATCCCGACACCGCCAGGCCACCCACGATGGCGGACGAAAATTTCTGCGTCCCGCACGCCGTGCCGAGAATGATCACCGCCAGCACATAGCAGGTGTCAAGCGTGTCGCGGAGGACGTTGCGGAAGCGCACCACGGCAAACACCGCGATGAGGCCGAAGGCCGTAATCAGATTGTTCGCCATCACCATCAGCACGAGGGCCACCAGCACCGGCAGCACGATCAGCGAGACGACAAATGAGCGCGAGTAGGACACGCCGGAGTGCGTATAGACATAAACCCACGCAATCATTTGCCCAAAAAGGTAGGCGAGCGCGATGGCGATGATCAGCGCTTGGAAGCTGGTCGGGGACGAGGCGTGATCGCCCATTAGGAATGCGTTCATTTGCGATTGGGACCAAGGGCGCCGCGCACGGCGGCGGAAGCATCGAGCCACGGGGCGCTCGTGGCCGTGGAGACGACGGCGTTGCCCCACTCGAAACCGGTGAGGCGGCGCGCCACCTTTTGCTGACCGAGGAGTTCCACGCCCTGAACATACTTGGCAGCGCCGGAACTCTTCAACTCAAAGCCTCGCACCATTTCAATCAGCCAAGTGGGCATGCGCTCGGTAAACTTCAGCTCCAGCACGACGAACCCGTTAAAGACTTCCACGCCGTCGTTCATCTCGATCCCGAGGTCCCAGCTGAACTCCGGGCACATGCGAACCGCACGATCGAGGGTAACGCGCACTGTCGCCTCGGGGTGATTGAGGTAGGCCTCGCGCATGTAGGAGTTGTGCGCGCGAGGGACCGCCTGCAGGCGCTCGACGAGCTGCCAGAAATCCAGGAGGTCGGCCCACTCCTGCGGCTTCCACTGGTGCAGAAAGCCGGGCCGCGGGCTTTCGCCGGTGAGCAGCGCCCGCACCGCCTCGCGCTTCACGCGCGCCCTTTGCTTCACGATTCCCTCATTGATGCGCCGCTTAATCTCGAAGCAGACGTGCGAGAAGGGATTGTCGTCGTAGTAGCGAATCCGCAGCTTGAAGCGGTTCCGCTCGCCATTATTCGCCGCGTGGTAAGTGGTGAGGTGATCGGAGTCGAGATAGAGAGTGTGAACCTCGTAGGAATTGTCCGGCTTTCCCACCGCAAATTCGTCCGGCTCCAAATAGCTGCTGAGATAGCTCCGCACCGCCAACGCCTCCTCCTCCCGGATCATATATTTGATCTCGCGGCGCTGACGTTGGGCCTTGTCGTCCGACATCGCTCGCATGTTTCGCGAGCGGCCCATGGGCACGCAACCGCAAAAGCTGAGGGGAAATGAATTCGACTTGCCGGGAGCTCCGCCGACAAAATCCCGGCCATGCCTCGCCTCCACCGCCTCGCCGCATCGGCCGGCCTCATCCTCACTTGTCTCTCGGCCATCCCCCTCTCCGCGCAGACGACCGTCGCCATCGGAGGAACGACGTTTGTGAACAAAGGCCTCGTCGGTGTGGGTCGCGTGCCCGCCTCGCTCCGCGACCGGTTGGGCGAGACGTTTGGCTCGCTCTCGGGCCTGGCAGTTGACTCACGCACCTGGCGCCGCA
>JBDSGI010000012.1:0-3504 GCA_039919035.1 Opitutaceae bacterium | reverse complement strand
CGGCGTTGCCGGCGAGGAGGGGATTCGCCGGCGCTTTTTCCCAGGGGCCGGTCATCTCGGTGGCACGAGCGACGCCGAGGGCGTAGTTGCAGTTGGGACCGCAGCACGAGGCTCCCGAGTAGAACAGATAGTAGTAGCCGCCCCTCCGCAGCACAAACGCTCCCTCGACGACGGCGCCTTCCCACGGGAGGTCGTTGCGGAGGATTTCCTGGCGCTCGCCGACGAGGGCGAGTCCGTCGTCCCGGAGACGTTGCAGCCAGATGATCGAAGGAGTTTTTCGGCTGTTGCCATCTTCCTTCCAGAGGAGCCAGCGCACGCCCGTGGCATCGGTGAACGGCACCGCGTCGATCGAGCCCGCCTCCTGCGCGACGAGCGGGCCGTGGTCCGTGTAGGGGCCGCCGGGGTGATCGGCCGTCGCCACCGCGACCGCGAGCCGGTTGTCGGAGAGCTGGCGCGCGGTGTAATAAATGAAAAACTTCCCGCGGTCCTGCGCGATTTCCGGGGCCCAAAAATTCGCCTTCGCCCAACCCGGGGCCGTCGCAAACACGTAACCCTTCACCTCCCAGTTCACCAGATCGCGCGAATGCAGCAGCGGGAAATGAGGCGCCCACTCGCCCGAAGTGGCGGTCGCCCAGTAGTCGGCCCCCACGCGAATCACCGAAGGATCGGGGTAGTCGCCCGCACGGACGGGATTCGAGAATTGGAAGGGAGCCGTGGCCGCGGACACCACCGAACCGGCCGCGAGCACGAGCATACCCACCAGAGTGCGAGAAATCATGGGAGGGGATTAGAAGGCGAATGTCGTGCTGAGCACCATCTGCCGTGGCTCGGTGCGGCCCCAGTCGAGGACGCCGCCGCCGAGGTTGGCGCGAAGTTCCTCGAGGGGATGTTCGTCGAGCAGGTTGCGCACGTTGAGCTGAACCTTCCAGCCCACTTTGTGGCCGGCCACCCACATGCTTTTGGCGCTGTAGCCGACCAAGGCATCCACGGCGATGCGCGCGGGACCAAAGATGGGTTGGGTGACATCGTCGCCGCGCGTGCCATCAGGATAGATCGTTTGTTTCAGGCCGATCATGGTGTGGCTCAACCAGCGGACGCCGCCGCCAAAGTTCAGGCCCTTGAGTTTGCCTTCGGTGACACGGTAGTTGGAAAACAAACTCGCCCGCCATTCGCGCTGCCGGAAACGCGGGAGGTTGTCGCGGAGTCGTTGGCGCGCCGCTTCGGCGGCGAGAGCCTGGTCGTAAAACTGGTGCACGGTCCGCGGATCGGTCGGAGAGATGGCGACCTTGTCCCAGCCGAGCCCGCCGAACTGCTGCCACACGGGCAGCCGGCGCGCCGACCATTCCGCGAAGTCGCGGGCCTTGTTGGACACCAACGTCTGCTGCCGGCCGCCGGCCAGGCGCAGATCCCAATTGCCGGTGAGGCGCGCGACGAGCGTCACGTCGGTGCCCTTGCCCAACTTGCTCGCGACCGATCGATAGACGTCGCCGCGCGTGACTGGATCGTAGCCATCGGCCGGCACATTGGCGATGCCGGCGGGCCGATCCGTGCCGCGCAGGCGTTGCTCGATCACGGCGGCGGCCTGCCGCACTTCTTGGGCATCGCTGATGTTGAACTGCTGGTCCTGCTCATAGAAATTAACGCGCAGCGAAATCGTCTCGTCCCGGAGCGCCAGACCGAAGCCGACATCGTAACCCTTGCTCGCGACACCGGGCAGCTGCTGGTTGTTGGGATCGAGAAAACCGGGAGGCAGCGCGGTGTTGTTGGAGCGGCTGCCAAACAGCGTGAGCTGGCGCGTGGCGTGGAGCACCGCGCCGTAGGAGTAGGTGGCGGTGCTGTCATCGAGCGCGGCCGTCTTGTCGAAGGCGGCGCGGGCGAGCGGCACATACAGCCCCTGCCGATCTCCCGGGGTCGCGAGATCGCCGCGCACGAGCGCGCTCGGTGCGATCAGGTAACTCTTGAACTGGTCGATGCGCCGGCCGGCGAAAACGTTGAGACGGTCTTTCAGGAAGAAACTCTGCACCGCGAGCAGGCCGGTCGTGATGTCCTTGCGCGAACCGCCCGTCGCCGACGAACGTCCCGCGGGATGATCGAACATCGTCGCTTGAAAAGTGCCGTTCGTCGCCGTGTCGGTAAACGTCCACGGGCCAAACCTCCCGGTGTCGCCACCCGAACCGGGCAAGGCGCGCGCGGTAAACGACCCGCTGGCGGGATCGAGATAGTAACGCGAGCGAGGCAAGCGGCTGTTGTTGAGCAGATCCCCCGTCGCGAAGGACGGATTGCCGAGCACCATCGCGCGGGAATCCTGCGAGCGGTCCTCGTCGATGCGCACCGACGCCAGCGCGGCAAGGCGATGGCGACCCAGCCAGCGCGCGTTCCCGGTGGCGTGCTTGGCGAAATCGAATTCGTAGGACGTGGTCAGGCGCGCTTCCTTGGTGACGTTGCGCAGTTCCGAGCCCGACGGAAACGATTCGATGTAGAGCCGGCCGGCATTCGGGTTGAGCGCGGTCTGGCGCGCGGTTGCGGTGCCGCCCGGAAGAAAGCGATTCGGGTCGGCAAAAATATTGATCGACTCGGCCCGGTCGAACGGACCGCCGAGCAGTTCGGCCACCGCCTCGTAGTTGAAACCGAATTCCACAAAAAGATCGTTGGTGAGCTTTTGCTCGATCGAACCGCGAAGCACTTTGCCGTGGAGATTGTTGACCCGGCCGCCGACGCGCACGTCGCGGTCGGTGGGGAAGATGGTGTTGTCGAGGAGCGAACCGTCGCGCGTGTCGACCGCGCCCGCCAATTGATGCGGGCCACGAGTGATGCCGGAGCCGTTCCAGACGAGCACGGACGGGGTGCCGGTGCCGTAAGCAAACACGCGGAGCGCGTTCGTGTTGCGATTTAGCAGCGGAAAGGCGGCGGCAGTAATCGACGCATTGCCCGCCGAGTTGTCGTAAAGGGGTTTGCCCGCCGCGATCCAGGGACTGAGGTAGTCTTGGGCGATGAAGTTGCTGGCGTTGGAGGCGTGCTGATCGATTTTTTCGGCGTTGAGCCGCAGCGTGGTCGTCGGCGTGAGTTTCGCGGTGAGCGCGCCGAACACGCGCGATTGCCGGTTGAACGCGTCTTCGACGTAGGTCTTTCCGTCGCTGCGGACCGCGGCGAGGCGGAGCGCGAGTTTCTGCGGAATCAGGACACGGTTGAGATCGAAGGTGCCCCGCAGCGAGCCTTCGTGATCGGCGCGAAAGCCGAGTTCACCCGAGTTGCGAAAGAGCGCCCGCTTGGTCGAGACGTCGATCACGCCGCCCGCACTGGCGAGGCCAAACAATATTGACTGCGGCCCGTTCGCGACGGTGAGGCGCTCGACGTTGTAGAGATCGCTGGGAAGATTCGTCGCATAGAAATCGGAGGAATTGGACGAGGCATCGAAGCCGCGGGCATTGCCGGACCCGCGGGTGGTGGTGATGTTGCCATTGGCCCCGACGT
Organism: Opitutaceae bacterium; assembly: GCA_039919035.1. Classification (GTDB taxonomy): domain Bacteria; phylum Verrucomicrobiota; class Verrucomicrobiia; order Opitutales; family Opitutaceae; genus ER46. The sequence continues at coordinate 33 of JBDSGI010000012.1, read as the reverse complement.
TTTGCTCGGCCTGGTTGCCGTTGTTCGTGCTGA
>JBDSGI010000011.1:0-7522 GCA_039919035.1 Opitutaceae bacterium | reverse complement strand
CATCTACAAGTTCCGCCCTGCGCAGGAGCGCAATACCGCGATCTATGCGCAGGACGCGGCGGCGGGCGCGCTCTATCAGTCGCAGTTGTGCGCGGCGATCAAGGCGCTGGCGCGCCAGCACGAGCGCACGGCCACGGCGCCGGTCACCCTCGATTTCGGCGCGGTGCGCTACGTGATCCCGAGCCACTTCGGATTTTGCCTCGGTGTGAAAAACGCCATCGAGCGCGCCTACGAGACACTCGCGGAGAATCCCGGCCGCCGCGTGTTCATGCTTTCGGAACTCATCCACAATCCATTTGTGAACGAGGATCTGCTTCGGCGCGGGCTGCGCTACCTGCAAACCGACAAGGGCGCGCCCTACACCGTCGATGACACCCCAGAATCCCCGCAACTCTGGGACACGCTCTCGCCCCAGGACATCGTCATCATCCCGGCGTTTGGCGCGACGGACGACGACAAGCGCCGGCTCGTGCGCAAGGGCATTGCCGTTTTTTCCTACGACGCGACCTGCATGCTGGTGGAAAAAGTCTGGAAGGCCGCCCGCGCCTACGGACGTGAAGGCTTCACCGTCGTCATCCACGGCAAACACGAGCACGAGGAGACCAAGGCGACGTTCTCGAACACGCGCCGGCACGCCCACGCCGTGATCGTGCGCAACCTGGAGGAAGCGCGCCTCCTCGGCGAAATCATCGCCAGCGATGATCCGGCAGTGCGCGCGAAATTCTTCACCCTCTTCGCCGGCCGCCACACACCGGGCTTCGACGTAAGCCGCGATCTCCAAAGGGTCGCGGTGGTGAACCAGACCACGCTACTGATGAACGAGACCCTCGCTATCATCGAGCACTTGCGCGCGGTTTACCGCGCAAAATTCGGCGACGATGGGCGTGTGGGCGGCGGTGGGCGGCGCGACACCCTCTGCTACGCGACGCAGGTCAACCAGGACGCGCTGAACCGCGCGCTGCAGGAACCGCTCGACGCCGCTTTCGTAATTGGCGGGAAAAATTCGTCCAACACCCACCAGCTGTTTCGCCTATGTGAGGAGCGGCTCGGCGCGCGGGCGTTTTTCATCCAATCTGAAGCCGGCATCACCTCACGCGCCGTAGTGCAGCACTATGTTTACGGCGGCGCCGCCAGCCGTAGTGAAGCGCGCCCGCTCTGGCCCACCGATGATTCCGCCCCCAAACGAGTCCTCATCACAGGCGGCGCAAGTTGTCCGGACGGAATCATCCAACAGGTGATCGCGCGGATAAATTCATTTTTCCCGCCTGCGAGTCTTCGGAGCGTGGAAGCGGTGCTACGCGAATTGTCGAACGCCTAATTGCGAACATTCACGCCGCGCATCCGCAGCGCGAGCCAGCACCAGCAGAATGCGCACACGGCGACGGCGGGCGGAAGGGTCCAAAGCACGGCAGAGCGCAAATCGTGCACGCGATCGGAAATCACTCCAACGATCCACGGCGACCAGAGATCACCGAAAAAATGAATCGCAAAAATCGCCGCCGCCATCGCGCTCGCACGCATCGTCACCGGCACGACTTCGAGGATCACGGTGTTGACCGGACCGGTGGAAAGGAACAGCAGGAACATCGCCACGGCCAGCGCCACACGGGCCGCAGCGGGGTCGTCTAGCAGAAACGCCGCGAACACCGTGGGCACCGCCGCCAGGGCACTCAGGGCGAGCAACCAGGCGTTGCCCGCCGGGCTGCGGCGCTGCCACGCCGCCGCGATCCATGCGCCGAGCATTGTGGCGAAGATGCCGGTGATAATCACCGAAAGACCAAAGAAGTTGTCCGCGGCCTCGAGATCCATCCCATGCACGCGCTCGAAAAATTGCGCCGCCCAGACGACAAAACCACCCATCGCGAAAGTATAGCCGACGTAGCCGGCGATCACGAGCACGTAGGTCTTGAGACCAAAGAGGCGAAGGTAGACGCGCCATCCCGGCGTGTCCGGAACGGATTCGCGGGTGCTTTCAGCTTCGCTTGCGCCACGGGCAGGCTCGCGCAAAAACAACACCGCAACCGCGAGCACCAGTCCGGGCGCCCCCGCCCACATGAATGCCAGTCGCCAATCGTAATTCGTCGCCATCCAGCCGCCGAGCTTGAAGGCGATCGCGGTGCCGACCGGCATCGCGAGATAGAACCAGGCGAGCGCCTGGTTGCGCTTGCCCGACGGATAGAGATCCGCGATCCAACCGGGACTGAGCGTGCCGTAGCTCGCCTCGCCCACGCCCACCATGATCCGCAGGGCAAACAGCGCAATCAGCCCGTGGGCGAAGCCGAAAAAAATCGTCCCCACGCTCCAGATAGTGACGCCCAACGCGATCAACCACTTTCGCGGAACGCGATCACCGAGGTAGCCAAAAAAAGGCGCGGTCAGAAAATACCCGATCATGAACGTAGTCGCGAGGCGGCCGAACTGCTCGTCATCGATCCCGAGATCGTGTTTCAGCGGGGTCGCCACCGCCGGAAAGATATAGCGGTCGACATAGTTCAACAGGTTCAAACCCGTGAAGATCGCGAGGGTGCGCGCCGGGACAATGGGCTTGGGGTCGTTCACGGGGCCGGAGCAAACGGACGGCTCCCCACGATGGAAAGCGGAAAGCAAAAAGGCCGGGCGCGACGGCCCGGCCTTGAGAAAGCGAAAACTCGCGCGACGTCAGAAGCGAATCGAGAGCCCCGCCCGCACACCGTTCTGATTGGCAAGGTCGATTTTGGTGCTGTAATGCGCGGTGGTGTTATCGATGTTCTGCGTGTAGCTGCCGGCCGACTGGAAAACCGCCCCAGCGTAGAATCCGGCCCGCTCCGTGAGGTCGAATTGGACAGTGGCGTCGGCATAGTAGCCTGGCAGAATCTTGTAGGCGGCATTCGTAAACGTGTCCGAAATCTCCGCCCCGATCGGCGTCTCGAAGGTTTGGGTGACCGTATAGCTTGAACCCGAGTAGACGAGGGCGGCGCCAAGGCTCACACTGGCGCGCAGGCGGGTGGTGATGGGAATCCAAACCGTCGGGCCGACGCGGAACGTGTAGTAGGCACCTTTGACCTTCCAGCGATTGCTCACGCTCGTGCTGTCATCGGCAAAAGTAGTCGTGCGCCCGGCCAGTTCATTCCCCAGCAGCACGCTCGTATCGGTCGTCACCGTGCGGGTGGAGCCGTCGTCGTTGAGCACCGGGCTGCCGCTGGCGTCGACGACGCTCGTGGTGGTCGAGCTGGGAGAGGAATAGGGCGCGTCGCCCGGGGTAACGCCAAAAAGCGAAAAATAATCGGTGATCGTCGTCCGGCGGGCGAGCACGTAGTCGTTGGTGTTGGCCGAAATGTCATTGATAGACATGCCGGCGGTCAGATTCCAAGGGAGGCGACCACCCCAGAGTTTGCCCATGTCCCGTGACACCGTGATATCCATGCCGGCACTGGAACCAGACTCCTTCTGGCGGAGCGCGGTGTCCGTGATCTCAGCCGAGTAGTTGTGGAATGCGACATACCCGGGCAGCGAGAGCTGGCTCGCGTCAAGGTAGGTCCACGTGTTGGTCTTCCCGTCCGGCGCGACCGAGTCGAATACTTGGGAATTGGTCTGCGGGTCGATGATGGGATTGCCACCGCTGTCGAGCCGGGCGGCGGCGCGAGCATCGGGGCGGACCGCACCGTCGTGATAAGCACGATCGAGGTTGGCTCCCGAAAGCGGACCAAGGGTCTCGGGCGCAAGGAGGCTGCCGCGGCCGGCAAAGCTGGTCTTCGCACCGCTCAGCTGGCGAAAGCCGAAACGGACGGTGCTCTTGGGCTCGTAGAAATACTCGTCGAGATTGCTGAAATCAGGGATCTCGACGGGCGCGGCGCGGCGCTCTTCATCCTGCGCATGGACAAACTCCACGGAGGATACCAAGGCAAGAAGAGCGAGACGGAATAGTTTCATGCGAAGAGAGGAGCCACGTTTGGATGCGGTGGCGCCGGGAATGTTGCATGAAAGTTCGTGGGCGGGCCGGCGCGCGTCAACGCGAGAGTTCCGGGACATGGATGGCCGGCGGAAAAGAGTGCGGGCGGTGCGACCACATTCGCACCGCCCGCTGGTTCTTAGCCTTCACACCCCCTGACAAATTCAATTCGATACCGCTGAGAATTAGCCCTCCGCCCCGCCTTAGTTCAGCCGGTGCACCCGGCAAGTTCGTATGGCTTGGGGAGGCTTGCAGTCATCTTTTTGTCCCCGACTTGCGGGACATCCCTGCTATCGGCGCGTTGCGCGCAAACATTAACGGGAATCGGACTCGCAGGCGTAAACTACTCACTCATGCAGCGCTTTGGCGCCTTCATCCACTACAGGGACTGCCTTCCCGGAAACCTCAGCTCACGCCTCGCCCACTTCGGCACCGGCGTCGATGGGATCTCCGGCGTCACGATATTCCTGAAGCTTGTTGCGCATGGTTCGGATGCTGATGCCGAGAGCCGCCGCCGCTTGGGTGCGATTACCCTGAGTTTGCCGAAGAGCGGCGCGAATAGCCTGCTTCTCAAGCTCGTCCAGTCGGACGACCTGGCCAATTCCATTGGTCAGGGAAGGCGATGCCCCACTGCCGGCGACGGCTGCCGCAGCTGCAGTCTCGGAGGGAGGTGTTTCGGTCTCCCACGGCGTGCTTGGACTCTCAGCCGGCGTGACCGAAAAATCCCCTGGCAAACCGAGCGCTGCGGAGGAAACCGGACGCCCGTTCTCGGAAAGGATCACGGCACGCTCGACGGTGTTTTGGAGTTCGCGGACGTTGCCGGGCCAGCGATAGGCGAGCAGAGCCGCCCGGGCCGATTCGGAGAAGCCCGTGACCTTCACGCCATGCTTGCGGGCAAAACGCCTCAAAAAATGATCCGCCAGCAATGGGATATCCTCCACCCGTTCCCGCAGAGAGGGCACATGCACCGGAAACACATTCAGCCGGTAGTAGAGATCCTGGCGAAAATCGCCCTTCTGCACATAGCTCAGCAGGTCGCGGTTCGACGTGGCGAGGATGCGCACGTTGACTTTGATCGTGCGGCTTCCGCCCACGCGTTCGAACTCCCTCTCTTGGAGAACTCGGAGTAGCTTTGCCTGAAGGGCCGCCGGGATCTCGCTCACCTCGTCAAGGAGGAGCGTGCCGTTGTTCGCGAGTTCGAAGCGCCCTTCTCGTCGTTCGGTGGCGCCGGTGAAGGAGCCCCGCTCGTGGCCGAAAAATTCGCTTTCGATCAGGGTCTGGGTGACCGCCGCGCAGTTAACCTTGATGAACGGCTGGCCGCGGCGAGGACTGCGGCGGTAGAATTCGCGCGAGATCATTTCCTTGCCGGTGCCACTCTCACCCGTGATGAGCACGGTGGCATCCGTGGGCGCAACCCGGTCGATGAGCTGGCGCAGACGCGTCATCGCCGGACTCCGTCCCACGAGCATGGCGTCCTCGTCATCAGGATCGTCGCTAAGCAGATTGTTAACGCGGAGGAGTTGGCGGTAGGTCTGCGCCTTGCGCAGGATCACATCGATCTGCGAAGGGGAAAACGGTTTCACGATATAGTCGAATGCGCCGGCGCGCATGCAGGCGACGGCCGATTCCACCGAGCCGTAACCCGTTACCATCACCACGAGGGGGCGCTCCGGCAGCGTGCCCACCTGCTCCAAAAATTTCAGCCCGTCACCATCCGGGAGACGCAAGTCGAGCAGCATCAGGTCAAACGGCTCCTTCGCGAGTTGCACCTGTGCCTCCGCCAAACTGTTGGCGAGTGTCACGGGGAGCTTATGCCGCAGGAAGATGGTCTGAAGCAGGTTTCTGATCACCAAATCGTCTTCGACGATTAGGATTTTCTCTAAAGACATGTGCGGAACAGCGGGGGAACGAGGCGTTGAGGAGTGAAAGCCCATGAAAGCGGCGCGGTCGCGCACTTCAAACAAATGTTCACGGCGCCTGAGGCGTTCCCAATTTCATAATTCGTATACACCCCCCGCGCTTGCCCGCTGGGCACCCAGGAAACAACATCCGTGGGTCGGAGCCGGGTGACGTCACTGCCCGTCGCATCCGAAAAAATCGAGCCATCTCTCAACGCCCAGCGCCAAACGACCACTACCCCGAACCCAACACTATCATGCGCCTCCTATCTTTTCTGTCCGATATCGAAAGTTCCCTTATCGCGGAGTCTCCGGCTGCGGCTGGTCGCAGCTGGGAGGTGTCACGGATGGTCAATTTTCATCACGGCTTGGCGCGTCTGACCCTAAAGCCCGCCACCGGAAATTCATCCGATACACTGAGCGGCACGGTATTCCTTCAGTCCTTCACGCTGGCGGACGGATCGCTTTGCCTGAAGACCAGTTTGAATTGGAAGGGAAGCGACGCTCTGTCTGTAATTGCTGTTTACTCGACTCCTGGCCTGAACTGGAAAAACGAAGCCACGCGGATCGCCATGGCTTGGCTCCAAGGTCCGCCTTCAGAGGTTTCGCATATCGATGCGGACCTTCAGCCGGCGGAACTCCAGCCGCTCGTCGCCATGGCGAGTTAATCGGCCGGTTTCGCGCGTCACGCAACCGCAGTCTAAGCGACTGCGGTTTTTTCGTGCTCTTTGGCCGCAGCCCACCGGCCATCGCATTACCGCGAGGAAAATATCAGCCGGTCACGCACAGGCGGGCCCGACCGGCGTGGCCCCCACCGTAAGCGGGACCAATCTTCGCCCGCTGGCGCTGCGCGAAGCGTGATTCCTCCAACTCCGCCCTGGCCAATTCAATTTCGCTTTCGAGCAAAGCGGCGCTGCGGGCCCGCGGCGCCTGCACCGCCGCAATCCTCGCGCGCAGGTCGGCGTCATCGGCGCTCGCCCGACCCTGCTCGGAAAGAAATGCGACCAAGGGCTCGGCCCGTTCCTGCAACGTCAGCACCGCGGCGTAGTCACCCGCCCCAAGCGCGGCCGCCTCCTGCCCCACGATATTCTCAAGGGCAGCCGCGATTCGCACACAACGTTGAACCGGCGTTTCCATGTCAGCCTACGCCGCGGATCTGTTGGGGACGGCGGGTGTCGCTTTGCGTCAGCATCTGTGCCCAAGCGTCGCGCAAATCCCGCACCAAGCGCTCAACCTCGATCACCGGCTCCACCTGCTTGCGCACATTGGCCTCAAGCAAACGGCGATTGTGATAGTCGTAAAGGCGATGCATCGTCCGCGCAAAATCGCCGCCCGCCTCGATGTTCAGTCCGTTTGGGAGTTCCGCGAGAATCGCCTGCGCTTTCAACAGCTGATGATTGATTACCTCGATGCGACGCGGATCCTCGTCGGCTCTTTCAAATCCGTCCCGGCCCAGGGCCGAGCGCTTTGAGCGCCCCGTCATAGAGCATGAGGACAAGCTGGCCGGGACTCGCGGTAAGGACAGAATTGGCGCGATAGGTCCGCGCGTAACCGGTGGCGACTATGGATTGGGCTTCAGGAAGCCTCTTCGCTCAGGTCGGGAGCATTGAGGATTTGCTCCGCAATTTTCTGCAACGCCTCCGTGTGCGGATAGGCCGGATCGGCCGCGAGCACGCGGGCGCGGGCCACCATGTCG
>JBDSGI010000010.1:0-3574 GCA_039919035.1 Opitutaceae bacterium | reverse complement strand
GTCATGATGAGGGTTTGTAAGGTTCGCTAGTTGAGACGAGCGGCGCTTGACGTTCCGCTAGGCGAGGCACGGGAAAATTTACTGACGCCGCAGGACCAGAGCGCCGTCGTCGCGGCGCAGCGCCGTTACGCCGAAGCTGACCTCAAGCAGGCGCACGAAACCATCGACATTGTCCGCGCGGAAATTACCGCCGACCCGCAGTCGGCCGGTCGCGATGTCGGCGACGACGAGCTGCTGGCGGTTGCGGAGGTTAAACTCGGCCACGACCTCGGCGAGCGGCAGGCCCTTGAATTCAAGGCGCACTCCCTGCCACGCGAGGGCGCGAGCGATTTCGTCGGCGCTTACGGTGGCGACCACCGGGGCTGCTGCAGGCGTTCTAGTATCAACGACCGCCCGTTCACCCGCGACCAGCGGCGTGGGCGCCGCCGGCGCGACGGTCACGGCGGGTGCGGCGATGGCGGGGAAGGTGGGCCGCTCGACCTGGACTTTGCCCTCCGTCACGAGCACCTCGACGGTCCCACCGGCTTGCCGCACGCCGAACGCCGTGCCGACCGCGCGCACGGCGACGCCATCGGCCTCGACGATGAAAGGGCGCGCGGAATTCTTGGTGACGGTGAAATGCGCCTCGCCCTGCAGGAGCCGCACGCGCCGGGTTTCGGGGGTGAACTCCGGCGCGATCTTTCCGCCTTGGTTGAGTTCGACGACGGAACCATCGGCGAGCGTGATGCGCTCGGGCGACGGGATGACGCGGACTGAAGCGGCTGGCTCCCGCAGAGACGGCCGCAGGATACTAAACGCCACGAAGCACGCGGCGGCCAGCCCTGCGGCCGCAAACGACCAACGGAGGAGACGGGCGCCCGGCCGCGGTCGCGGACCGGCGAGCAAGTCGGGATTAGGGCGCGCGCTATGGGTCGGGCGCCACTCGGCGAGGGCGTCGAGCGTGCCCCAGGTTTTTTCCAGAAACGCCAGCGCGTGGGCATGGCGCGGATCGGCGCGCAGCCACTCGAGATATTCGTCCTGCTCCGTCGCGGTGAGTTGGCGGTCGCGGCGGGCGAGCCACGCGGCAGCGGCGGCCTCGATGGCGGCAAATTTATCCGATGGCTGGGACTCGGGCGACATGTCGCGAGCCTTTTACGGCAGCCCGTGGCGCGCGAGAAACTCGGCGCATTTCCTCATGCCGTTGCCCACCTGCGCCTCGACCGTGTGCTCGGAGATGCCGAGTTGCGCGGCGATCTCGCGCTGCGGGAGACCGTAGATTTTTCGCAGCGTCAGCACCTGGCGGCAGCGCTCGGGGAGGGATTGGATGGCTTGGGTCAAGAGTTCGAGTTCCTGGCGGCGTCCGACCGATTCGGACACACCCGGCACATCCTCCAAGACGGACAGGCCTTGGGTTTCCGTTAGGGGTTCCAAGGCGATAATTTTTTCCCGGCGCATCCGATCAAGGGCGAGATTGCGCGCGGTGGTGAACAGAAACGCCTTCGCCGACCCGATGGGCGCGGACCGGCGTGCCGCCAACACGCGGGCATACGTCTCCTGCACGAGGTCATCCGGGTCGGCCAGCGAGGGAAATCGGCCGCGCAGCCACGCCCGCAGCATCGGTTCATGCGGCAGCACCTGTTCGGCAAACCAGCGGTCGGTTTCGGGGCGGGGCAAACTCACGACGGGTAATGTCGCCCTCGGGCGCCCTGGCTCAAGGCTGTTTTGAAAACCGGACGATGGGCCTGCGGTGCGGGAGGTTTGGAATTTCAGAAATCAACCGCGAACGTGAGTTGAGTCACCCGCGCATCGACGGTGGCGAGACGCGAGATTGCGCCAGTGGTGAGCGCGCCCACAGGGACGGGGTCGTTTTCGTTCAGAGCGTTGCGGACGTTAAGCTGGAGCCGGTAGCTGAAGTTGCCGAAGGCTTTCATTTTGCCGCGATAAGCCGCCAGCAGGTCAACGTAGGTCTCGGTCTTGCCTTTGTAGGCTTGGTCGAGATCGAGAAGCACGGTGCCGGATGAATTCGTTTTCACGCCATACCCGATGGTCGGGGCGGAGCGCCAGCGGAGGGCCCCGCCGACATTGAAACCTTTTAGGCGGCCTTCGCTGAAGCGATAGTTCACAATCGCATTGGCGCGGCCGCCGCGGGCCGTGGAGGTGGCGCGGCCGTCGGCGGCGGTCATGAAGGCGAGCGCCTGACCGACGAGGGAGCTGTTGTAGTATTGCTCAAGGGTCTGGCCGGTGGGCGCGGCGGCACTGTAGGGCGCCGTCTTCCATGTCACCGGCTGACCGGTGGTATCACGCTCGCCGTTCTTGGCGACGACGGCGGTCCAGACGGGCAGCCGCGCGTCGCGCCACGCATACCAAGGGCTGCCGATGTTGGATTCGACGGCTTCGGACTTCGCGCCGTTGAGGCGGATGTTCCAACTCCGCGTGGGCGTGAAGTTCAGCTCGGCCTCATAGCCTTCCGACGTGAAGTCCGACATGATGAAATAATTCGGCCGGCCGGCGGTGCGGTAACCGCGCTTGTTGCCGTCTTTGACGTTGATTGTCGGCGCGGTGGGATTGAGCGTGAGGACGCGCTGCTCGATGTTGAAGAAAATGTCGCGATAGATGTTGATCGAATTCGAGGCGCGCTGGGGTCCGAGGGCGTTGGTGTAGCGGTTCACGCGGAGCGTGAGTTTGTTGGTGAACAAATCTAAACGGATGCCGTAGTCGCGGCCGTCACCCCCCGCCCCGGGGATATCGTTCCCGAAGGGATCGTAGCGCCCGATGTTGAGATCGAAGGTCGTGGATTTGTTGTAGAACAGCGTGAGCCACTTCAACGGGCGGCCGACAACACCGAGGTTGCGATTGATGCCAGACTGCGACGGTCCGTAGGCGGCGTAGCCAGTTTCCCAGAGGAGCGGGAAGAGACCGGAAAAATCCTGCTTGGTGGACGCAGCGTCGAGGTTGGCGGATTTGGCGGTGTCCTTCCGGTAGCCGTAGGTGAGGACGAGGCGGTCGCGGCGCTCGCGGTCGGGAAGGAAGAAACCCTGCCACGCGAAAATCTGCGCGATGGATTGGTTGAGGCTGCCGCTGGCGACCTGCCCGCTGCCGAGACGCTTGCCGTCGGTGGCGCGGAGCGGCGTGTCGTAGAGATAGAGCGTGAACGGGCGCCCGTTGGCGTCGGTCGTTGTCCAGTCGCCGGTCATGGAGCCAGCCGCCTGCGTGGGCTCGTAGGGGTTGGCGAAGTAGTGGCGGAACTGCGGCACACGGGTCGCGTTGGTGGCCCAGTTGGCCGTGGTTTTTGGTGTGAGCGTAACGCCGGGCAGGACCGGATCGTCGAGGATGCGTCGGTCGAAGGACTGTTGTGCGAGGTCGTTGGATTTGGAGCCGGTGTAAAGGCCGGAGAGGCGGTGGCGGCCCAGCCATTTTTTCCAACCGCCGGAGGCGGCGCCAAATTTGCGGGCGATGTCGAGTTCGTAGGAGAGCGTGGCGCGCCAGTCGTCGCGATCGTGGTATTCGAGAGTGTTGCCGGCCTGGCCCTGATAGTAGAGCTGGCCCACGTTGGGGTTGGGCGTGGTGGTGCCGGGGATGTAGCGGTTGGCGTCCA
>JBDSGI010000009.1:0-4628 GCA_039919035.1 Opitutaceae bacterium | reverse complement strand
CGGTAGGAATTGTAGGGCACGATCAGCTCCCTCTTGCCGACGAGGGTCCACTCGTAGCGGTCGGGCGCGCCGTTATACATGTCGAATTGATCGCTGGTGCGCTGGCCGTCGGCGGCGGTCCCGGGGTTGTCGTAGGCGACGTTGGGGGCGCGCGTGACGCGGCGGCGGCCGGCGTTGTAAACCCAGGCGCGGCGTGGCTCCTTGACTTGGTCGAGGGTTTCCTGGGCGAGCAAAATGGTGCCGGCGAGGCGGGCGGGCGCGGTCACGGCCTGCTTGTAAAACACGAGCGTGTTCGTGGCTTCGAGTTCTTTCACCGTGATATCGGGGCGCGCGTAATTGAAGAGAAACTCGTCCTCGAATTTCACGAGCTGGTAGCCGCCGCCGCGCTCGACCGCCGCCTGATCGATGTGGCGCACCGCGGCCACGCCGCGATAGCGCGTCAGAAAATTCCAGACGACCTCGAGTCCGCTGCCGGGAATCGGAAAGGGCACGCCGCGCACGGCGCCGTTGATGCCGTTGCCGCCGTCCACGAGCTTGGCGGTCGTGGCATTCTGCCGGGTGGCGTCGTAGATGTTCTGCGGGTTCGAGGCACTGCGGCGCGTGGGGTAAACGACGAGCTTGTAGTCGGGATACGCCTTGAACACCGCGAGTTGCCCGGCCGTCAGTTGGCTGGAATATTGGCCGGCGGTCGCCGCCGTGACGGTGAACCGCGCTTGGTCGCCGGCAAACGGGTCCGGATGGTGGTCGCCGACCTTGTAGCCGGCGGGCGCGGCCTTGATGCCACCGTCCCACGCGGGAATCGTGCCGTCCGCATTGCCCTTCATCTCGGCGCCGAGCGGGGTGAGATCCTGGCCAAGGCGGGCGGCCCCGCTTTCGCCGACCGCGCCGTGCGCGCTGCCCACGGCGATCAGGAAGGCGATGAGCTGGGAAATGGTTTTCATGGGAAGAAGTGGGGATGCGGTGGGTTGCTTGGGGGATCCGCTTAGAACGAGTATTTCAGGGTCGTGGAGAAATAATCGCGATCGGAGAGCAGGTTGTAGCGCCCCGCGCCGGAGAAGTTGACGTAACGGAATTCCAGCGACCACGCGTTGCGGTAGGTAAACTCGACGGAGAGATTCACGCTCTTGCGGCCCTTGATGTAGTTGCCGAGGGGAAGCGGAGTGTTGCCGTTCACGTCGTGCGCGAAGGCGAGGCTCGGCTGCATGTTCACGTTCGGAAACACGTTGTTGTAGTCGAGGCGGCCGAGCATCTGATAGCCCCACGAAAAATTGTCGGCAAACGCGGACCCGGGCGTGGCGAGGAACTGGGGAAATCCGGCGCCATTCATCGCGACCTGCGAGCCGGACGTGAACGTGCCGGGGCCGTCGTAGCGGAGCAAGTTTTTGCTGGGTAGATTGGCCCAGATGCCTCCGACTTCGCCCAAAAGCGTAAACTGCTGCGACGCCAGCATCGGGCCGAACACCTTCGTCATGGTCGATTGCGCCGTCCAGACCCGGTGGCGGCGGTAGCCCGAAAGCTCCTTGCCGTATTGGCCGAGATAGTTGCCGATCTGGTTGTTCGTGCCGAATTGCGGTGCGAGCGTCGACAGGGTGGCGAAGAGCAGCTCAACGTCGTCGACCTGCAGCGGCACGTCGTTCTTCAAGCCGATTTCGCCCTGCCAGGAGATGCCGGACTTGCCGAGCGAGGTGTTGAAGCTGATGCCGTAGAGGTTCAGGCCCTCGGCATACTCCGTGAAATAGCGCCCGGAGGCGGCCGCCGTAAGCAATGCGATCTGGCGGGCTCCCGCGATGGCGGCCTGAATTGGGGCGCTTTGGAGCGTCGCAATTTCAACCGGCGTGAGCGTCTGGGGTGCGATCGACGATTTTACGATGATCTGGAAAATTGCGGCGGCCTGAGGCCCCGCTTGGGCGGCGGGAACTCCGCCGCGAATAAACGCGGCCGTGAGCGGCCCGGTCAGATTCGTGTCGATCGGGCGAGTCGGCGCGCGGGCGCTGATGACGGGCGAGCGGCTGTTGTAGCGCGCGTAGTAGAAGCCAAACTCGGTGTTGTTAATCCCGGGTGCGAGCACGCGCGTCGCCACGCCGAGCTGGTTGAAGTTGCCGCCATCGCGATCTTTCTCGCGTGGAATGCCCCCGATGGGGCTGCCAAGATCGGCGATGCTGCCGAAGCCCAGCCACACGGTATTGCCGCCGCGGGTGGCAAAGTCGTTGGCGGAAAAAAAGCTGCCGGCCGGTTCAAGCTCGTTGCGGCGAAACTCCAGCAGCCAAAACGGCTCAATCGTCACGTTGGGCGTGAGGCCGATGGAAGCCTTGACCATGTTCACGGGCAGCAGGGCCTCTTTCAATTCGGCTCCGGGCGTGCGGAGTTTCGAGAGGTCGGCAGAGTTCACGACGTTGATGCCGTTTGGGATGAACGTGCTCTCGCCGAGGCTCAGCACCTGCCGGCCGATGCGCAGATCGAGGGGCATGCCGTTGCCGACGGTGAATTTAGCCTTCGCGTAAAGGTCGAGCAACTCGCCGCCGCGCACCACCCGATCCTTGGCCTGATCGGAAAGCGGCGTGCGCAGGGTGTCGTCGGCCTTGAAGTCGCTGAACCAGTAGCCGCGGACGAGGGCGCCCACGCGGCCGAACTTGAGTTCGAGATCGTGGCTGCCCTTGACCAGCTGGGAAGCCCAGCCTTTGCCGTAGTTTACATTGCCGTCATCGTTGTTGACGGAGTTTTGGCGGCCGGGCGCGCCCTTGAAAAGCGTGGTGGTCCCGTAGAATTCCGGGTCGGGGTCCTTCAGGCGATAGAGGCCACCGAAGGAGAGGGTGGAGTCGAAACTACCCTTTAGCTCGCCGATGGCGAACGGCACGGCGCGGGCGGAAGCGGTCAGCAGGATCAGAATGGCGAGCGCGGCCGCGCGGCTCGGTGTCGGGCGGTGAGCTACGCGAAGAGACGAGTGATCATTCATGGGGAAAGGGCGCAGGTCCGGCGCGAGGGGGGAGGGGAAGAAACGCGGACGAGCCTTGACGGCCCGGCGAACAAACGGCGGGCAGGCGGGCGGGGCAAGTGCGAATGCGTCGGGGAGCGGACGCTGAAAACACGTCTGCGGCTTTGACGCGCCGCCGTTTTACGCAACGGTGCCGGTCCGATCCATGCTGCCGGCGACGCAAATTCACATCAAAGGTGCCCGGGAGCACAACCTGAAGAACCTCGAGCTGAGGATCACGCGCGGGAAATTGATCGTCATCACGGGCCCCAGCGGCTCCGGCAAGTCGTCGCTGGCCTTCGACACGATTTACGCCGAGGGCTACCGCAAATACATCGAGTCGCTGAGCGCGTCCGCACGCCAGGTGCTCGACCAGCTCAAGCGCCCCGACGTCGATTTTATTCACGGGCTCTCACCCGTCCTCGCGATCGAACAGCGCACCGGCAACGGCGGCCCGCGCAGCACGATTGCGACCGCGACTGAGATTGCGGATTATGCGCAGCTGCTCTGGTCGATCGCGGGCGAGCAAACCTGTCCGAAGGACGGGGGCCGGGTCGTGCAGCGCTCGCTCGACGACAACGTCCGGCGAATCCTCGCCGAATGCGCCGGCGAGCGGGTGATGCTGCTCGCGCCGTTCATGCAGACGAAGCCGAGCGTGCTGCGCGAGGAACTGCCGCGGCTTCGGCAGCGGGGCTTTCAGCGGGTGCGGATCGACGGTGAGGTGAAGACGCTCGACGACCCCAAACTTCTGCCCGGTGGCACCAAATCTCTGGCGGTCGACCTCGTGATCGATCGGTTGGTGGCGACGGTCGACCAGCGCAGTCGGTTGGCCGACTCGCTCGAGCTGGCGTTTCGCGAAGGGAAGGATCGCGTGATCGTGCTCGCGCAAAAGGCCACCGACGCGCCGTGGCGCGAGCTGCATCTCAGCCAGTCGCTCGCCTGCGAGGTTTGCGGCGACATTTTCGAAAAGCTGACCCCGCGGCATTTTTCGTTTTCCCACCGCGAGGGCGCGTGTCCGACCTGCGACGGTCTCGGGCGCAAGCTACGGTTCGTCCCCGAGCTCGTCATCCCCGATCCTGACAAGTCGGTGCGCGAGGGCGCGATCAAGCCGTGGCGCATCGGCGGAAAAAATCTCATCATCAAGCACAACGCGCTGCTCAGACAACTGGCCGAGCAGCTACCGTTCGATCCCGAGGTCCCCTGGAAAAAACTTCCGGAGGAAACGCGCACCGCGCTTTTGCGCGGGGCGGGGGAACGGCAGTTTGCGTTCAAACTGCGCCGCATGCGCGAGGCCAAGGCGGCCTCCTTTCCCGGCGTGATCGCGGATCTGGAGGAGAGCTTCCGTCATACCGACAGCGAGGGTTTCCGCGCGCGGCTTACGACCTACATGGTGAGCGGCGAATGCCCGGAGTGCCACGGCACGCGGCTGAATGGCAGAAGTAGCGCGGTCAGCCTGACCGCGCTTGGCGCATCCGGTCGCGGTCAGGCTGATCGCGCTACTTCTCGGCTCACGTTTCCTGAATTCATGGCCCTCGATATCGCGGCGGCCCAAATCTTTGCCGGCGAGCTGGTGCGGCAGCACGGGGAGAATTCTGCGCTGCGCGAAGTCGTGACGGGCGTCGAGCAGCGGCTGCATTTCCTCCTCGAGACCGGCCTC
>JBDSGI010000008.1:0-7401 GCA_039919035.1 Opitutaceae bacterium | reverse complement strand
AACACCCGGCCGTGTTATGCGATACCCTCGTCAATTCCGGCTGTATCTAAAGCAATGTTAGGCGTCTTTCGCGCACCGTGATAACGAACACAAGCCGATGGCAACTCGAACACAATCTAGACCTGACTCGCCATTGCTACTCACTACTTCCTGTCGGAGCTGGCTGCGATTGCACGACCTGCCGCAACTACGAGCATCTGGCAGCGGCAGCATTTCCACCCGTCACTCACGATTTATTCGAGCGACTTGGCCTCGACTTTCGTAAGCCCAGCGAGGTCTATCACAACGCCCGTTTGGATAGCGGACTTCACGACTACGGCGGATGGTTTCACTTCATCGGCACAATTCTGTCCGGCGCGGAGGCGCTACAACCGCGCGGAGACGCACCCGAGAGTTATTCGTTTCACTTGGAGCCGATGTCCGAGCATTGCGCCGTCGGTTGCTCGTCGAGGCTGATGTTAATTCCCGAACCATTTTCCAGTCACCCTCTAGTTCAGCTAGAGTTCAGCATTCAAATTCCATGGGTTATTTCAGGAAGCGAACCGTCGTGAGCATCTATTCCAATCCAACCGCAACTGCCAAGTAAGCGCTGCCGGTCTTTGCGTCGCATGCACATCCCGTCTTTCGTCGCAGTGCTCAAGCGTATGGGGCCAGCAGCAAACAGCACACACAAAGGCCCGGCTCAGTTTACGCAAAACTTCCGCCCTGCGTGAGCCCGAGTTCCTTGCGGCGCCGCTTACGGTCGGCGGCGGCGGTCTTCGCGTAGCCGCTGCGGCGGTGTTCGGCGAGCGGGTCGAGCGGAAGCTTGTTCGCCTTGCGCCACGCGGCGAGCGCGGGGGCCACGTCGGTGAAGAACGCGTTTTTCAGAATCAGCTCGGCATCAAGCACGTTGTTCTTCGCCTGCGCGCGGCGGAGCGCGGCGGGATCGACGAGCGCGGCCTTCGCGTAAAGTTCCTGCGCCATCACCACGGTCTGGATCGTGGCCTCGAGTTTGGGTTTCTCGTTGTGACACTGATCGATCATGTAGGCGATCTTCGGCATCCGGCCGCGGTCGGCGGCGAAGAAATGGATTTCGTGGAAGATGCGGAAGACCTGATAGGGGTCGATCGAGCCGAGCGTGAGGTCGTCGTCGGCGTAGCGGCGGTCGTTGAAATGGAAACCACCGAGCATGTCCTCGTCGAGCAGCCACGCGACGATCTGCTCGATGTTTTGCGCGGTGTAGTGGTGGCCGGTGTCGACGAGCACCTTGGCACGCGGACCGGCCTTCTTCGCGAGCAAAAGCGCCATGCCCCAGTCGGCGATGTCGGTGGCGTAGAACGCCGGTTCGAAAGGTTTGTATTCCACGAGCATCGTCTGCTTCGGCCCGAGCTTGCGGTGACACTCGCGCAGCGCCGCCTCAAATCGCGCCTTGCGATCGCGAATGCTTTCCTGACCGGGGTAGTTCGTGCCGTCGGCAAACCAGAGCGAGAGATACTCGCTGCCGACCGCCTGGCCGATGGCGATGGAGTCGATGCAGTGCTGGAGCGCGTGCGCGCGGACGGCGGCGTCGGCATTGCCGAACGAACCCCACTTGTAGCACTGGTCTTGAAACAAGTTCGGGTTAATCGCACCGATCTTCACGCCGTGTTTTTTCGCGAGACGAGCGACGGCTTTGGGATCCTCGCCGGGCTTAAAATCCCAGAGCACGTGGACAGCCACGGTCGGGCAGCAACCCGTGAGCGCGTGAACGTGGCCGGCGTCGGCCAGCTTGTCGCCGAGATCAATGGCGGCGGCGTCTTGGAAAAACTTTCCGAATCGCGTGCCGGTGTCGGCAAAGCCCCACGAGGGCGTTTCAACGGCGAAGTTCTCAAGCGCCTCACGGGCGCGACGGAGTTGGGCGGAAGTCATGGAAGAAAAACCGATGAGGGAAGCGGAGCCTCACGGCAAGGGCACACCGAGCCTGACGCTCCATGGTGCGAGCGCCGGTAAGATCGACGGATGCAACGTGACGCCGTGCGCCAGTTGCTCGGCGCGGAGGGCAAGGCCGCGCTCGCCGGGCAGGCGCACCGGATCGAAACCGGGACGTGACGGGGTGTCGCGGCACGTTGCGGCGATATGTTCGGTCTGCCGCTGGAACTCCTCCGCACCGCCGAAGCAGGCAGGGTTTATCACCTGAAGAAACACGGTCGCGCCCCACCCTTCTTTCGAATCGGCGCGGCCGTGGCCGGCGAGACCGCCCGTGAGCGTCTCGACGAGCAACGCGAACGCGTAACCCTTGTGCCCGTGATCGACGCCGCCCATGGGCAGAAGCGTGCCCGGTGGATTCGTGTAGAGCGCAGCGGGATCATCGGTAGGCTCGCCGGCCGCCGTCAGCGCCCAGTTGCCTGGAAATTTTTGCCTTTCGGCATGCAGGCGGTTGGTCAGGCCGTTGGTCGTGATCGACATCGAAACATCGAGGATCACGGGGTCGCCGTCGGTCGGCCATGCGGCCGCGAGCGGGTTCGGCGTGAAAACTTCGCGCCGGCCCCCATGCGGCGCCACACTGCTCAGATTCGGATCCGAGCATGTGAGCAGCGCCATCAAGCCATGGTCGGTGACGCGTTGGAGATAAGCCGCGAGACAGCCGATATGATGACTGCGGCGAATCGAAACCGCGCAGAGTCCGATCTGTTTTGCGCGCGGGATCGCCGCGTCGATCGCCCGCCGCACGAGCCACGGTCCCGGCAGGCGCTGGCCGTCCCAGGTGATCGCCGCCGGAAAATCCGCGACGACCTGCGGCTCGCCCGTTTTTCGCATGCTGCCTTTTTCGATTTCCGCCAGATATTGCGGCAAGAGCGCGAGCCCGTGCGTCGTATGGCCGAGCAAATCACCTTCGACGAGAATCTCAGCGACGGCGGCGGCTTTATCCGCTTCGAGCCGGACGCGAAGCAGAAGCGCGGAAACAAAATCGCGGAGGGCGGCGGCGGAAGGGCGGACAGGCATGAGGAAGAGGCGCGTTATCGTTAACGCGCCGCCTCGCCGGTTTCGCAAGTCCCGAACGCCGCGTCCTGACGTCGGCCCCAACGCCTCTGGCCTCAGAGACTGAACGTCGTCGTCAGGATGAACTGCCGGGGATCGATGATCCGGTATTGCCAATACCTCCCGTCGGGATTGACCGCGACGCCGCGCAGGGAGCCGCCTTCGGTCACGTTGCGCACGTTCAACTGGAAACGGGCGCCGACGCGATCTTTGAAAAACCGCGTGCGATAGCTCATGGAGAGATCGATGTTGCTCCGCGCCGTGTCGTAGACGGGCTTGCTGGCATCGAGCCGCCGGACCACGCCGTCCGGATCCGCCGCACCGCCCAGGTAACCGATGGCGCCTTTGCTGGCCCAGCGCCACGCGCCGCCAACATCCATCGCGCGAAGCCACTTCCGGTCGCCCGCGATGCCGGCGAGCCGGTAGTTCGTGATGAAGTTAAACGTGTATTCGCGTGTTTGCGGCTTCTTCTTGCCCTGCGTGGTGATCGCCAGATCGAGCGGCGTGCGCACGTTGGTGAAGTAGTAACTCGAGGGCACGTCGCCACCGTCCGCAGTATCCCACCAGAGTTGGCCCTGCGGGTTCCGGATGGTCGTCCAGATCGGCAGGCGTTCCTCGATGTATCGTTGGATGTGCACCGACACGCCGGAGTCGATCGCCTCCTGTTGATTGGCGGTGACCTTCATGGTCCAGTTGCGCGTCGGATTGATCTGCATTTCCAACTCCCAGCCGCGGGAGAGCGAATTACTGGAATCGTTGATCGATTTACCGTCAAAGGCGGCGATTTGTTCCAGCGAGAAACCGATGTCTTTCGCGGCCTGGGCCTGAGCCTGCGCGAGCGTCAAAGTGGGATTCCGCTGCTGCGCCCAACCCGTGGCCGACTGGAACAGGTCGAAGTTTCGCGTTTGGCCCGGAATGTCGAAATCGATGCTGACGGCGCGCGTGCCGATCACGCCCGTGCCGCCGCGCTTGTCGATCTGCAGCGTTTTCTGATGCGTGAGCCGCATGAAAAAGCGGTTGTCGAACAGGTTCAGGCTGAACCCGTATTCCTTCGTCTCCGCCTGCGGATTGGCGAGCTCGCCGAGATAAACATTATACGCGACGTCGGCGGGCTTGAATGAATTGGACTGGTTGTAATGCAGGGCGAAGCCGCGCACCGCTTCCGTGAGCACTCCCCCCAGGCCGGTGCGGCCCTCTTGCTGCAAAAAGGGCAGCGACCGGAAAGGTTTCGCCACTGCGCCCTTGGTTTCGGTTTTTCCCTCCCGCCACTTCTTGTCGCGGCCGAAGTGGTCCTGTTCGTCGAGGAGCGATGGATCCGGGAAGCCGTCGGCCAGATTCGGAATCGGGAGCTGCTGGCTCGTGAACACGCGATCCTGGCGCTGGCCATACGTGGTGATCAGGTGCTCCTTCAGGAGAAAACTCTGCAACGTGAAGCCGCCGGTATTCGTCTTCCGCTTTTGCGCATTGAGCGCGAAGTAGCGCTCGTCAATCGTGGAATCGAGCGTCGTCCAACGCGTGGGATCGCCGCCGTTGCCGGGAGCCGTTGTCGTCTCGAGAAAACGCACCGGGAAGCTGCCGGCAATCTTGCTGGCGCCGGAGTTCGCATAGTCGATGTTACCGCCGACGGCATCGCCCATGTAGTAACGGGTGAAGGTGCTCGATTCGTTCCGCGCCCGGCTGGCGCCCGCCGCCGCCGTGGGATTGAGCGGGCCTACATTGGTCACGAAGTCGCGGTAACGGTAGCCGTTGTTGGCCACCTCGAAATTGGTGACGTGTTCACCATACACGATGCCGCGATGCAGACCGACCCACTGGAGGAGATTGGTTTCTTTGCGCAGATCGAGCTGATGCGCGAGCTGGAGGCGATAGTTGTCGTTGAAAACCGGCTTGCGGAATGACTGGGGCTGATTGCCGCCAATATAGGGGCGGCCGACGAAGGGATTCGGCGAGCCATCGAGCTGGCGCTCCGTGGCGTCGATCAACACCGTCGTGCCCACGCCATCCAGCTGACCGATGTGCTGGCGTTGATAACTTTGCTGATCTTCGCGCCGCCATGCGAACTGCGCGTCGGTGCGGTTCCGCGGCGTGTTGAAAATGCCCTGATCGATGGTCGCATTCCAAATCGTCGCGCTGCCCGTCGCGAACCCGGAGGCCGCGAGATTGATTTCCTCCCAGTCGTAGAAGGATTTGTCCGTGGTGCCGACGACCTTGTAGAGCGGGCCAGCGACATTGATGCCGCTGCTCTGCACCACCTGCGTCAGGGTATTGCTGGTGTTGAGATTGGTGTTCACCGGCGCCACCCCGCGAATCTGGTATTGGATGGCGCCGCCATCGATATATTGGCCGATGCGGACGTTTGAGCTGCCGATGGTCGAGAGACCCACCGGCAATTGATTGATGTTGGTAATCGGCGCCGAACGGATGCCCCGCACCTGATACGTTCGGGAAATGGGGTCGTAGGTCGGACTGCCCGCTGCGATCCACGGGGAAACCGCATCACGTGGGGTGATCGAGTTGGCGCGCTGCGCATACTGCGAGAAGCGTTCGGCCGAAACACTGATGGTGGTCCTCGAAAAAGGCCGCGCGGTCAGCGAGAGTTGCTGGCGATTGTTGCGCTCGACGGACGGTTTCCGGATATACCCGATTTCATTATAAACTGCCGAAAACCGCACGGCGAGTTTGTCCTTAATCAGCGGCCGATTCAGATCGAGGCTCGCCCGAAAGCCGCCGTAACTGTCCACGCGACCCACAACCGTCGTGATCGAGCGGGAAAGATTCCCCCGGCTCGTCACGAGATTCACTGCGCCACCGCCTTCGCTCAGGCCGGCCAGGCTGGAGTTGGGACCGCGGGCGATTTCAACGGCGTCGATGTTGTAGGTATCGATCGGAATCGAACTGCTCGCCGTGAAACCGCCCACCGCAATCGTCGCAGCGCTCAAACCGCGCATGCGGTTGGCGCCGGTCGGGTTCCCGGCGACATTGTCGTAATCACCGCGACCGTCATTCGTCAGGTCGGTGAACTGGCCCGTGCCTTCGGTGCCGATTTCGTAAAGAAAGATGTCGTTGATATCGAGGGCGGCGGTGTCCTCCAACTGTTGCTTCGTCACGACGGAAATCGAGCCAGCCAAATCCTCCAGCCGCGAGTTGAGGCGGGTGCCCGCGAGCGTGTTGGACGCAGCGTAGCCCCGGTCAGAACCCGCCTTAACCTCGAAAGGCGTGAGCTCAACTACATCGCGCTTTTCAGCTCCGGCCACCGCCGCCCGCGCTTCATCGGCGCGCATCACCGCGATCTCCTCGGAATCGAGCCGGCCGTTTTTATTTTTGTCGTATTTCGCGAGCTCCGTTGCTGCGACGGAGTTCGGGGCCGTCTGGGCCAAGAGCGAAGCGACGGGCAGCAATGCCCCGAGGGAAATCCAGCGGAGCGGTCGGGTGAGCGATTTCATGGTGATGTGGGGTTGAGTTCTGGGGTGACGATAAAATCAGCACCGGGATCGCGCGACGTTTGATCGACGCAGGCACGTCGACTGACGGCGGAACACCGATCTGGGGCGCGGGACATTCAGGGCGCCGCAACCGAACGCCGGTTTGGCGGCGGAGCAACGGCGCCCGCAGTCTGACAGTCTGGCGCTACCGCCAAACGCGCGTCGGAAAAGCGCTAGTCGTTCGGGATCGAAGGGCGTGACGACGGCTCCGCCATCTTAAGCACCGCGACGCTAAACATCGCCAGTCCCACGGCCACGAGCACGAACCAGTCGCCGTGCTCGGTATAGAAACTGTTGCGCTCCACCCAGCGCGCATCACGCGTGACATCGAAAGTCCGGGTGCCGCGAAAATAAACCGAGCCACGCGCATCGGTTACACTCGCCCGCACGATCCCAAATTCGTCGATCCAACCGCTCCACCCGGCATTGCCGCAGCGCAGCACGGGGCGACGCGTTTCGACGGCGCGGAGGACAGAGTGCGCGGCGTGCTGGTAGGCGGCGCCGCCCTCGCCGAACCAGCCGTTGTTGGTGAGCACAACGAGCACCGTCGCGCCGCCCAGCGCGCTGTAGCGAGCGAGATCCGGAAAAATATCCTCGTAGCAAATCAAAGGTCCCCACGAGACGGACTGCCCGCGCAGCGGCACCGGCAGAGGGGAGGAGAAATCTCCCCGCAACGGATCCTCTTCGCCGATGGGGACGAATTTTTTCAGCCAGCCCAAAATCGGCCGCAGGGGGACGTATTCGCCGAAAGGCACGAGGTGGCGCTTGAGGTAGTGCTCCTCTGCGAGCCCGCCATCGGGAGTGACGAGAAATGCGCCGTTGAACCAGCGCTCGTCCGGCTTGCCGGCATTTTCCAAGCCCAGCGATCCCAGCACGAGCGGCACCTTCGCCTTTTTTACCAGTGCCTCGACGAAACCCTTGA
>JBDSGI010000007.1:0-5250 GCA_039919035.1 Opitutaceae bacterium | reverse complement strand
ACGGCCGGGTAGCCTTGGGCGCGGAGGTATTCGGTCACCTTCAGGCTGCGGCCGCCGTGGTGGCACATCACCAGAATGTGTTCGTCGCGCGGCAGTGCGTGTCGGTGCTCGGGAATCTGGCGCATCGGGATCAATTCGGCGCCCTTCACGCTCGCGATCTCTATTTCGTAGGGCTCCCGCACGTCGACGAGCATGACGCCACAGGGCGACTCATCGAGGAGCCGTTTGGCTTCGGTGACGGATATTTCGAGCGGATATTCGGATTCGGACATGATTGGCGCGGTCGCGCAGACGCCGGCGGTGTAGCGCGATGGTTCGAGGTTTTGGATGGTAGGGGCACTGCCGCAGAGCGCGCAGTGCGCGTCGCGGGGCAGGCTGATGGATTGAAATGACTGCGTGAGTGCATCGTAGGTGAGCAATCGCCCGCGCAAGGGCTCGCCGATGCCGGTGATGAGCTTGATCGTTTCGAGCGCCTGCATCGAACCGATCACGCCGCACAACGCGCCCAGCACCCCGGCCTCACCGCAGCCGGGCACGCTCCCGGCCGCCGGCGGTTCGGGAAACAGACAGCGATAACACGGCCCACCGCGCGCCGGATCGAAGACGGCGACCTGACCCTCGAACTTGAACACGCTGCCGTAAACGAGCGGCTTGCGTGCGAAAAATGCGGCGTCGTTGTTCAGGTAACGCGCACCGAAGTTGTCGGTGCCATCCACGATCACGTCGTAGCCCGCGAAGAGTTCTTTCGCGTTGGCCGCCGTGACACCCTCGGGCTGGGCCACGACCTCGATGAACGGGTTGGTCGCTCGTAATCGTCGGGCGGCAGAGTCAACCTTGAGTTCGCCCACGGCGTTGTCGTCGTGAAGCAGTTGTCGCTGCAGATTGTGCGGCTCGACGCGATCGTAGTCCGCGATCCCGAGCGTGCCGATTCCAGCCGCGGCGAGATAGAGCGCGGCCGGACTACCAAGCCCGCCTGCGCCGATGACCAGCACGCGAGCGGCGGCGAGCCGGCGCTGTCCCTCGACGCCAATTTGGTCCAGCAGGATATGCCGGCTGTAGCGCGCGAGTTCGGCGGGCGACAGGGCGGGCAGTGGGGCGGGCATCGTAGCGAAAAAGAGCCGGAAGCGGGCGCGTCGCAAATGAAATTGCGCCGCCGCCCGCGCCCCGCCGTCATGGCGCGATGCGTTGTCTGGGAATTGATCACGGAGCCCGCCGGATCGGGTTGAGCTATGGCGACGATTTGGGCGTCGCTACGCCACTGCCGGCCGTGATTGAGGCCGACGCGGCCAAGCGTTGGGCGGGGCTCCTGGCGGTGGTGACGCAGCGTCGCATCACAGACATCGTGGTCGGGCATCCGCTCAACATGGATGATTCGGTGGGCCCAAAGGCAAAGGAAGCGGAGGCGTTTGCCGCGCGGCTGCGCACCGAGACCGGCCTCGCGGTGCATCTCATCGACGAGCGACTCACCAGCTATGAGGCGGAGTCGACGATCGCGAAATCGAAACGTCGCGACCTCCGCGCCAGCGGCATCATCGATTCCCGGGCGGCGACGATCATCCTGCAGGACTTCCTCGATTTGAAGGTGCCGCCACCCCTGCCAACGGTCGAGGAGGAGGAGCCGTGAAGGAACGCCGTTGGAAGTGTGTGTGCGCCTATGACGGGGCCGCCTTTGTCGGCTGGCAGTGCCAGGACCAAAAGAAAGGCGTGCAGGATACCATTGAGGCGCGGCTGGGTGACATTTTCGGCCGACCGGTGGACGCGCACGCCAGCGGCCGCACGGATGCGGGCGTGCACGCGCGGGCGCAGGTCTTTCACTTCGATGCGGCATGGCGCCATGGCAGCGACAAACTGCTCGCGGCGATGCGCTCCCTCATTCCCGACGCGCTTCAGATCATATCGCTTCGTCCGGTGTCGGAAAAATTTCACGCGCGCTTCAGCGCCAAGCGCAAGCGCTACGACTATTTCGTGCATCTCGGCGATGCGGATCCGTTTACCCGGCCGTATTGCTGGCCGGTTTTGCGCCCGCTGAACCTGGAGGCGATGCGAGAGGCGGCGGCCGTGCTCGTGGGTCGGCAGGATTTTCGGGCCTTCATCGTCCTCAATAACACCAGGCGCCAAAACACATTGCGCGAGGTTACTCGCCTCGACGTGGTGAAGGTCGGTCGCCGCATCCGCCTTACTGTAGAGGCGCCGGGATTTCTCTACAAGATGGTGCGCAGTCTCGTCGGGGCGCTGGTTGCTGTGGGGGAGGGTCGCCTCAGCGTGGCGGAGGTTCGCGGCTTGTTGGCGACCGGCGTGCGCACGCCTGTAGTGAAGACCGCGCCAGCGCAGGGGCTGTTCCTGACAAAAGTTTTCTACTGAGGCGCTCCGTTCCTAACCGCCATGAAATCGCCGCTGCGGCAATTTGCGACCGGACTGGCCGATGTGGTTTTTCCGCCCACGTGCGTGCATTGCCGGTCGCTCGTGGAAGCGGAACGCACCGGCGCAGCGGAAGGATTTTTCCGCCACGTGTGCGGGCGTTGCGTCGCGCAGATTGATTTTGTCCGCGAGCCTCATTGCTCAACCTGCGGTCATCCGTTTTACGGGGAGGTCGAGGGGGCGCACATGTGCGTGAAGTGCGAGGGGTTGGAGCCGGCTTTTCGCGAGGGTCGCACCGCCGTATTGTTCAAGGGGCCACCGCGGTCTCTCGTGATCGAGTTGAAGTATCATCGCGGCGTGCACGTGCTCGCAGACATGGCGGAAATTTTCCGCCGTAGCCCGCAGCTCTCGGATTTTGTGCGGGGCGCAGCACTTGTTCCAGTGCCCTTGCATGCAAGGAAAGCCCGCGAGCGCGGCTATAATCAGGCTCTGATGCTGGCCGAAAGACTGACCTGCGTGGCCGGCGGAACGACGCGCGTCGCGCCGTTGCTCTGTCGCGCGGTTGATACGCAAACCCAAACCGCGTTCGATCGTCGCACGCGGATCGCCAATTTGAAAAATGCCTTTGCACTGGCCCGGGGCGCCGCCATTGATGCCGATACACATTATGTCTTGGTCGATGATGTTTTCACCACGGGTTCCACCCTCAACAGCTGCGCACGCACGCTCCGGCGCGCGGGCGCGTTGAAACTCGACGTCGTCACCTTCGGCCACGGCTAACCCGCATGCATTTCGACAAACCGACCTACTCGGTTCGCAAGACCCGGAAGAAGGATATTCCCAAGGGCCTCTACACAAAGGACCCCGTTTCCGGGGACATCGTTTTCAACAAGGAGCTGGAGGATAATCAAATGGTCGCGCCCAAGAGCGGGCACCATCTGCCGATCGGCGCGCGGGCGCGGATTGCCGCGCTCTTTGATCCCAAGACTTTCGTGGAAGCGGATGCGGGGGTGAAATCGAGCGACCCGCTGAAGTTTGTGGATTCGCAGGCATATCCTGATCGCCTGAAACGATATGAGAAGGACAGCGGGCTGCCCGAGGCGGTGATTTGCGGCACGGGAAAAATCCTCGGCCTCGAAGTTTCGGTGGCGGTGATGGATTTCCGGTTTTGCGGCGGGGCGATGGGCGCCGCCGCCGGAGAGAAAATCACCCGCGCGATCGAGGTGGCGGCGAAGCGCGGGCTGCCGTGCATCATCTTCAGCGCCTCGGGTGGTGCGCGCATGCAGGAGGGCATCTATTCGCTGATGCAAATGGCGAAAACCAGCGCCGCCCTCGGCCGGCTCGCCCAGAAAGGCCTGCCCTTTATTTCCGTTCTGACGCACCCGACCATGGGCGGTGTCACGGCCAGCTTTGCCACCCTCGGCGACGTGATCATTGCGGAGCCCGGCGCGCTGATCGGATTCGCCGGCGCACGCGTGATCAAAGACACGACGAAGCAAACGCTGCCCGCCGGGTTTCAGACGGCGGAATTTTTGCTCAAGCACGGCTTGGTCGATCAGATTGTGAGCCGGCTGGAGATGCGTGAGCGTTTGCACACGTTGCTCTCGGCGCTGCACCGGAGAAAAAAAATGGCGGTGCCGGCGGCCGCAGCGAGTTAAGGGATTCGTCGTCATGCGCCCACCCGAGCCGGCGGACCACGCGGCGGTTGCGGACTATCTTTTCGCCCTGAAGGCGCAGGGGGCGAAGTTCGGGGTCGACCGCATGCGCGTGCTGGCGTCGGTGCTCGGAAATCCTGAGCGCGCCGTGCCCTGCGTGCATGTGGCCGGCACCAACGGCAAGGGCTCCGTTGCCGCCATGCTCGACGCGATTCTTCACGCGGCCGGTTGGCGCACCGGGCTCTTCACCTCGCCGCATCTCGTGCAGCTGGGCGAGCGGGTGCAAGTCGACCGCACTATGCTCACGTCCCGCGAGATCGCGGACTACGTCGCCGAATTGCGCCCGCTCGCCGAGCGACTCGCCGTGCAAGACGCAGACGATCAGCCGAGTTTTTTTGAGTTCATGGCCGCGATGGCCTTTTTGCAGTTCGCGCGGAAACGCTGTGATATTTCCGTGATCGAAGTTGGGCTTGGCGGCCGGCTCGATGCCACCAACATCGTGACGCCCGAGGTGAGCGTGATTACGTCGATCGCGATGGATCACTGTGAGCTGCTCGGCGACACCTTGGAAAAAATCGCCGCCGAAAAGGCGGGTATCATCAAGCCCGGCCGGCCGGTCGTGCTCGGTCGCGTGCCACCGGCGGCCGAAGCGGCGATTCGCGCGATCGCGGCGGAACGCGGGTCTGCCGTCGTCTCCGTGGTCACGGAGTTTGGCGAGGAGTTGGACCGCTATCCTCACACCAATCTCGAGGGCGACTACCAGCGATGGAATGCCGCGACCGCCACGCTGGCGGCGCGAGCGCTCGCGCCGAATTGGAAAATTTCAGACGTGGCGATTGCGCGCGGCCTCGCGCACGTGGATTGGCCGGGCCGCTGGCAGCGGGTGTCGCTGGGGGGCCGATTGGCCATCCTCGATGCTTCGCATAATCCCGAGGGCGCGCAGGTGCTGGATTCCAACCTCGACCACCTCGTTGCCGAGACGGGACGTGCGCCCATCGTGATCACCGGCGTGCTCGGTCTCGCCCGCGCGCGGCCCTTGATTGAGACCATCGCGCGGCATGCGGCGGAGATCCATTTTGTCGTGCCGCAACAACTGCGCGCGTGCAGCCACGCCGAGCTGGAGTCGCTGCTGCCCGCCAGTTTTCGCGGCCGCATCGTCCGTAATACGGTGGCGGAATTGTTTCCCTCGCCGGACCACTGCACTGCCGGTGGCCCGGCGGATATCGTCGTGTTAACC
>JBDSGI010000006.1:0-3333 GCA_039919035.1 Opitutaceae bacterium | reverse complement strand
ATCTGGACCGACCTCCCGAATCAAATCGGACCCGCCCTGAAAGAGCTGCGCCAACAACTCGCGGATTCGGGCTACTGATTCGCCGGACTGGACGACGCATTCGGAGATCGCGTCGCCGTGGCGATGCGGAGTTCACTGGACGGCGGCGGGTTCGCGCCCGCGATGATCCGCCACCATGACGGCACCCTCCGCCGCGCCTCTTCGTCCTTTACCTCGTGAGAACCCACCTGCTTTGCCTGCTCGCCACCATCGCGCTTTTCACCCCGGGCTGTGTCACCCAGACCGCATCGTCGCCCGACGCCACCGGCTGGGAGGCTGTCCCCGCCATCCTCGCGCGGATCAAGGCGCCGCAGTTTCCCGCGCGCGATTTTCCCATCACGGATCATGGCGCCGTCGCCGGCGGGGCGGATTGCACCGCCGCGATCACGAAGGCCATTGCGGCGGCCCACGCGGCGGGCGGCGGGCGCGTGGTCGTGCCGGCGGGCGTATTTCACACGGGAGCCGTTCACCTGAAGAGCAACGTCAACCTCCACCTCGTCGCGGGCGCGACGCTCAAGTTCATCCCCGAGCCTGCGAAATACCCGCTCGTGCTCACGCGCTGGGAAGGCGTCGAATGCATGAACTACTCGCCGCTCATTTACGCGTTCGAGCAGGAAAACATCGCCGTCACCGGCCAGGGCACGCTCGACGGCTCCGCGAGCAACGCCAACTGGTGGGGTTGGAACCGCAAGCAGCCGGGCCAGCCGACGAAACAAGTTCCCGGCCGCAACAAACTTTTCGCGCAGGGCGAGGCCGGCGTGCCGGTCGCGGAGCGCGTGCATGGCGAGGGCAGTTTCCTCCGGCCCAATTTCGTGCAGCCCTACCGCTGCAAAAACGTCCTCATCGAGGGCCTCACGATCATCGCCTCGCCGATGTGGGAAATAAACCCCGTGCTCTGCACCAACGTCACCGTGCGCGGCCTGAATATCAGTTCCCACGGCCCGAATAACGACGGCTGCGACCCCGAGTCGTGCCGCGACGTGCTGATCGAAAACTGTGTCTTCGACACCGGCGACGACTGCATCGCGATCAAATCCGGCCGCAACAACGACGGCCGGCGTGTCGGCGTGCCTTCGGAAAATCTCATCATCCGGGGCTGCACGATGAAGGACGGCCACGGCGGCGTGGTGCTCGGCAGCGAAATCTCCGGCAGCGTCCGCAACGTCTTTGTCGAAGACTGCAAGATGGACAGCCCGCACCTCGAGCGCGCGCTGCGTTTCAAATCCAACGCCGTGCGCGGCGGCGTGCTCGAAAATATTTTCATGCGCAATGTCACTGTCGGTCGCGTGTCCGAGGCCATCCTCACGATTGATTTCGTTTACGAGGAGGGTGCGAAGGGCCCGCACCGCCCCGTCGTGCGCAACGTCTCCCTCGAACACGTGACCAGCACGTCCAGCCCGCGCGTCATGTGGATCGCGGGTTTCGCTGGTGCCGTGATCGATGGCGTGCGGTTTGCCGACTGCACATTCCGCGGGGTCGAAGGCGCCGAAGTCCTCTCGCACGCCGGCGCGATTGCCTTCCACAACGTCATCATCGAGCCGGCGAAGAAAACCAAGAGCGCGAACTCCATCGGGCCCACCAAGCCATGAATGCATCCGCCTCACGGCTCCTCGCGCTCTGGCTGGCGCTCACGCTGACCGGCTTGCCCGCCGCCCAAACCCAAAAGGAAATCCCGATTCCGCCCATTGCCACGTCGATGGGAAAACTCCCCGGCGTCAGCGAACTGCCCGCCCGCGCCGCCCTGCCCGACGCGCTCACGATGAATAACGGCACGAGCGTCACCTCCGCCGCGCAATGGCCGGTTCGCCGCAACGAAATTCTCCGCACGCTTGAATATTACGCCGTCGGCCAGGCGCCGTCCGCGCCCGGCAACGTCCGGGGCCGCGTGGTGAAGACGCAGTCGCTCGCCGCCGGCAAGTTCACCTACCGGCTCGTGCACCTCACGTTCGGCCCGGAGGAAAAACTCTCGCTCGACCTCGGCATCTACACGCCAGCCGGCGCGGGCCCGTTTCCCGCCGTGATCGCGCCCGCCGGCACTCCGCCCGGCGCAACTGCGCTCCCGCGCCTGCCCAACGGCCCGACGCAGGGCCGCGGCGTCAACGTCCTCCTCGTCGTCGGCGGCGGCGTGAATTCGCCGATCGCTGAAATTCCCGGCGCCGGCCGGGGCGGACCGCCCGATCCCGAGCGCATCGCCGCGACCAACCCCGCCCTCGCCCACGGCTACGCCTGCGTCGTCTTCAACCACAACGATTGCGGCGAAGACACCACGCTGCGCGAGGCCGACGGGAGTTGGTCGTTTCGCACCACGCGCTTTTTTCCGGCCTATCCCGGCTACGACTGGGGCCTGCTCCGCAGCTGGGCCTGGGGCGTCTCGCGCATCGTGGACTACCTCGTCACCGATCCCGCCATCGACGGGAAAAAATTGATCGTCACCGGTGCGTCGCGCACGGGCAAATCCGCCATGGTCGCGGCGGCGTTTGATGAGCGCATCGCGATGGGCGCGCCGGTCGTAACCGGCGGCGGCGGTATCGGCGCGTATCGCTTCGCCGGTCCGCGCAAGAGCGAGACCCTCGACCTCATGGTGACGAAATATCCGAACTGGTTTTCCCCGCAGTTGCACGAATTCCGCGGCCAAAGGGAAAAGTTGCCGTTCGACGCACACTGGTTCCTCGCCGCGTGCGCGCCGCGCGCCTTCCTCGCGCTAGAGGGCGACGCCGATATCATCTCCTACCCCGAGGCGGTGCGCCAGTCGATCCTCGGCGCGAAACCCGCCTATGCCCTCTTCGGCGCGGCCGACAAACTCGGCGTCAACTACGCGCCGCACGGCCACACCTTCAACGCCGACGACTGGAGCGCCCTCCTCGCCTTCGCTGACCAACACTTGCTCGGCAAAAGATCGGGTCGCACCTTCGACCGCTTCCCCTCTGAGACCGAACTCGACGACGCCCTCGCGCGCGCACCTACGGTCGCTCCTAATAAATGGCCGGATTCGCGTGGCAGTCGCTAAGGAATCACGCTTACGGTCACGGGGTTGGTCGTGGCGGTGCCGGCGAGGTTCGTCGCCACCGCCACGTAGGTGCCGTTGTCGTTGCTGCTCACGCCATACATCGTCAGCGCCGGCCCGGTCCATCCCGCCCCGAACGTCTGGCCGTTGCGATACCACACGATGCTCGGCGCGGGGCTCCCGCTCGCCGCCATCGTCAGCAGCACCGTGCTGTTCGGCACCGCCGTCTGACTCACCGGCTGCTGCGTGATCGCCGGCGCCACGTTGCCCGTGGCCGTCACCGTAACGGT
>JBDSGI010000005.1:0-4271 GCA_039919035.1 Opitutaceae bacterium | reverse complement strand
CAATCGACTTCGCGGTCTTCATCGCCTCTTCCCGATCGGTGATGGGCTCCTCGGTGCCGGGGAGCGTGGGGACGTTGATGCGCTGCGCGAGGGCGCGGGCGGCGGTCTTATCGCCCATCATGTCGAGCAGGTCGGGGCGCGGGCCGACGAAGATCACGCCGGCCTTTTCGCAGGCGCGGGCGAAGTTGGCGTTCTCAGAGAGAAAACCGTAGCCGGGGTGGATGGCATCGACGCCCTTTTCCTTCGCGACCGCGACGATGCTCTCGATGTCGAGGTAGGCGGCGACGGGGCCCTTGCCGGCGCCGACTTGGTAGGCCTCGTCGGCCTTGTAGCGGTGAATGCAAAGCCGGTCCTCGTGCGCGAACACCGCAACGGTGCGGAGATTCAGCTCGGTGCCGGCGCGAAAAATGCGCACGGCAATCTCAGACCGGTTGGCCGCCATCAGCTTCTTGACGGGGCGGATTGCGGGGGAGGAGGGGGAGGGAAATGGCTTCGCGGTGGGCATGGAAAAATTGCTCACGTGGATTGAGCAGAACCCGCATCTGAGCAAGCGCGAAGGTCGGGGCGCCGCGGCGGGTGGGCGGAAGGCGGCGGACAACCAGTCGCGGAGCGACGGCACGACGATAGCCGTGGGCTTCAGCCCACGGAAATGTGCGGCGAAGATGGAGGCGTCGCGGAGCGACGCTTGAGGGTCGTCGCGGGCGCGTCAGGCGTCGCTCCGCGATGCAATCTGCACGGGTCGAAAGTCCGTGGGCTGAAGCCCACGGCTAGGATCGGGCCTCGCTAAGCGAGGGCGGGGCGGCGGCGCTCGAAGGAGTGAGGAATACGCGAGGAAGGGGCGGCGTGCAGAAGTAGGGCAGGTCTTTGACCTGCCTTTTCGGCCTGAGGGCGGGTCACAGGCCCGCCCTACTTTCAATCCCACGTTGTCACGTCTTTGGGTAAGTCTCGTTGGACTTCGCCCGGGTAGCGCGGTCAGGCTGACCGCGCTACGGCTGGCGGGAGGCCGCGCTCAGCGATCGAGAAACGGCAGCTTGAGCTGGTCGAGGTTGGCGCGGAAGGCCAACGAGTAGTTCGTCCCAAAGGTGCGGCGCGAGGTGTTGCGGCCGCCTTGGTAGAAGTTGCGCCACGAGTCGTTGGTGAGGTTGGCGCCATTCAGTTCGAGCGAGTAGGTGCGGCTGATGGTCCACCGCGCGGTGGCGTCCCAGCGCTGGTGGCTCGATTCGTAAACCGGCCGCAGGTCGGTCGCCGTCGGGGCCGTCGTGATCGCGCGGGGGAAAATCGTGGTGCGCAGGTTGAAGTAGAGGGTGCGGCGCGGCGTGAGGTAGCTGACGCCCCAGTTCGCATTCCAATCGTAGTAGTTTGGCGCGAGCGGCTTGGTGACGAGGCCAGCCCGATTCGGGGCCTGGCCCTTGGTGTTCTTGTTGTATCCGCCGAAAACCTCCCAGCCGCGCGCGACCTCGGGTAGGAATTTCAGGTAGCGCTGCAAGCCTTGGCGCGCGGAGAACTCGAAGCCCTCAAACTCGCCTTTGCCGCCGTTGTCCTGAGTGTTGAGGAGATAGCCGGCATACTGGCCGTCGAAACCGTTATCGTTGCCTGGCTCGATCGTCTCCTGCGAGGTGATGATGTAATTCGTGACGGTTTTTCGGAACCAGCCAATTTCGAGTTTGCTGGTGGCGCCGGTGTAAATCTCGACCTGCAGATCGAGGTTGCGCGAATAGGTGGGCAACAGGCCGGTGTTGTTGACCGAGACGTTGGGAATAGTGGCGGTGTCGTTGACCGTGGTGTTGGGCAGAATGGTCTGCACGCCCGGCCGCGACATGGAGCGCGTGAGCGCGCCGCGGAAGATTACGTCGGGCAGAAGCCGGTAGGTGAGCTGGCCGTTGGGAAACAAGTCGGTGTAGTCGGTCGTGGCGCGCTGGGTGCGTGAATACACGGCGTCGAAGAACGCGAGCGAGTTGGCGGGGAGGCCGGCGCCGAGGGAATTGACGCGGATGGCGCCGCGGACGAAGTTTTCCGTGCGCTCACCGCGCAGGCCGCCGAGCAGCGTGAGCTGGGGCGTGAGTTTCACGGTGCCGGCGAAGTAGACGGCGGTCACGTCCTGCGCCATCTGCTGGGTGTTGACGCGCTGGCGCTGGATGTTCTGCGGCTGGATATTGTGCACGGCAGCCGGGTTGACGCGCATGAACTCGGCGAACTTGTAGGGATCGACGAGGGGCGGAGTGCGGATGCCGTAGAGGAATTTGTCGCCGTAGGTGGTCTTGGCGAATTGCGAGGCAAAGAGGAGCGGGTCGTCGGCGTTGTTGCCGATGCCGTCGGGGCCGACATACTGCAGGACGATTTGGCCGGCCTGCTTGCGGCGGTGAAGCTGGTAGAGGCTGGCCCCTGCGCGCAGCTCGACCGGGAAGCGGAGCGCGGCGAAACTGCGGCGCACGTCAAGTTTGAGATTCCACGTGCGGTCGTTCTGAAAGCGCGGCGAGGTTTGGAGCGAAAAGCTTTTCCGCGAGTTGTAGCTGTCGAGGTCGTAAAGGTCGGGGCCAGAGATCTGCGTAAGCGAGAGCGGAGCCGGTGTGCTGGGATCGGCGGTCAGGCGCACGACGACGGCATCGGCCGCGATGAGGTTGAACTGCATCGACTGAATCATCGCGGGCAGGTCGGTGACCTTGGAGTCGGATTTGCCATAGTTCGCGGAGTAGTCGACGCGCCACGCGCCGAAGCGGTGCTCGACGGTGCCACCGAAGCCATAGTTGGCGGAGATGGAGTCGGAGTAATCGTTGAAGACATCGACAAGCGCGTTGCGGACGGTGGCGTCCGTCGTGGTGGAGGCGGCATCGACGGTGCCCGGGCGCACCCGGAAGGTGTGGCTGCGGTTTTGGCTGAGGTAGTTGTTCGCGGAGGTCTTGAGCTTGAGGACGGTGTGCGAACCGAGCCTGTAGTCGGCGCCGAGATTGAGGGAGCGGCGGTTCTTGACCTGCGGGCCGTCGACGAGGGTGAAGGTGTTGACGTTGAAGCGGGAGTTTTCCGTAACTGGATTGGCGGCGGTCCCGGCGGTGAACGGCGAGTAACCCATCGCGTAGTTGTGCGACGGATTGATCACGTTGCTCTCAAAGTATGAGAGCGTGAGGCCGAGGGTATTGTTGAGAAACGCCTCAGAGTAGTTGAGGCTGCCGCCGGGCTTGAAGCGCTCCGTCGCGCGGGAGCCGGGGCCGTTGATTTGCCACCGCAGCATCTCGCTGTTGGCCGAGAGGGTGAGGGAGGTGGAAAAGCGGCGGCCCTTCTGGGCGAAGGCATTTTTCGAGACGGCGTTGATGACACCGCCCTGTGCCGGCGGCAGCCACGGCGGCGGCGCTTTAAAAACCTCGATGGTCTCGATGTTGGCGATGGTCGATTGCGAGAACTCGAAGGCGCGGGAGGAGGCGTCGCTGCTGCCGGTGCTGGAACGTGGCGGCGTGCCGGCGGCAGCGGGAGTCTGGCCGTCGAAGGTGAACAGCGTGGCTTCCGGATCCTGCCCGCGCATCGACACGGTGCTGGCGTCGGCGTTGGAAAAATTAACCTGGATGCCCGGCACGTAACGAAGGAATTCGCCGATGTTGCCCTCGCTGACGTTGCCGAGCGTGTCGGCGGAAATGGCCTGCACGAAGAAATCGGATTTTTTCTGCTGGTTGAGCGCGGCGGCATTGCCCTCGACCTCGGCGGCGACGGTGAACGCGGCGAGCTTGTAGATGCCGGCGGTGAGATTGAACTCGGTCCGCACGGTCTGACCGGCCGCGACGATCACCGAACGCGTCTCGGGATCGAGACCGGCATAGCTCACCTCCAGCGCGTAGGCGCCGGGGGCAAGTTCGCCGAGGGCAAAGGTGCCGTCGCGGTCCGTGAGGACGGAGCGGTTGGTGCCGGTGAGTTTCACCTCGGCGGCGGTGAGAAACAGGCGCGTGTTGGCGTTGGCCACGGTGCCGGCGATGGTGCCGGTGGCCGTTTGCGCGGCGGCGGGCCGCAGCTGACAGGCGACGCCGACGATTAAAAATACGATGCGCAGCAAGCGCCGGTGCGGGGCAAGGATCAGTTTCATAGGGAGCGGTGGTTCAGGGAAAAGGGGGAAACAGAGCGACCTCGTGACCATCGGGCGAGGGCTGCGGCAGACAGACAGTCAGTCCAGTTAGCAGTCTGGACGCATGCGTCGCCGGTTCGGACCGCAGTCTTGACTGTCCGGGGACAAAGCGCGCCAGTAACCTCTCGTCGCCGACAACCCCTCGGCTGGCCTCGCGTCGTAGCGT
>JBDSGI010000004.1:0-3035 GCA_039919035.1 Opitutaceae bacterium | reverse complement strand
CACCACTGCCTCGACGCGCTCGTCGCCCTCCCCGCCTGGCCGGAGATCGCGCCGGCGCGGCGCCGGCTCCTGATGTTCGCCGTGCTCGCACATGATTTCGGCAAACCCGCCACGACCGCCCGCGCCGAGAAGCGCGGATCACTTCGCTGGGTAAGTCCCGGCCACGAGGCGGCCGGCGGCCCGCTCGCGATCCAGTTTCTCCGACGCATCGGCGCCCCGCTCGACCACGACGCGCCGGTAAGCGCGCTCGTGACGAACCACCTCGCGCACCACCATGGCCAGGGCGAATTCTCCGCGTCCAGCGTCCGCCGCCTCGCGCGCAAACTCCACCCTGCCACCCTCGACGACCTCGCGCTCGTCATGCGCGCGGACGCCAACGGCCGCCCGCCCCTGCCCTCCCCCGCCAGCCACGCCCGCATCGACGAACTCGTCGCCAAGGCCAAGGACCTCGCGATCGCCGACGCCGCGCCGCGGCCCATCATCTTCGGCCGCCACCTCATCGCGCTGGGGCTAAAGCCGGGACCGGAGTTCAGCCGACTGACCGACGCCGCGTTTGAGGCTCAGCTCGACGGCGCCTTCACCGACGAAGCCGGCGGCGTCCAATGGCTCCGCGCCCACCTCGGCCTCGCGGGGAATTGACTCCGCTCCTTATCCGCGCTGAGTCGCAAGCACCATGAACCCTGGCCTCACGCGCGCGCTGTTGGTCGGAGCATTGGGCGTCCTCAGTGCGACCGTCATCACTGCGGCCGAGCCTGATTCTAGGTCAATCGAGCCGCTGAAGATCGAAGAGCTCTTCTCGGCCCCGCTGATCCGCCAACCCCGCCTCTCGCCCGACGGCACCAAGATCGCGTTTCTCTTTCCGCACGAAAAGAAGCTCGCCCTCGGCCTCTTCGATCGCGCCACCAAAGAGTCGCGCATGATTCTCCGCGGCACCGACGAGAGCATCGCCCGTTTTTTTTGGAAGGGAAACGACCGCCTCGTCTTCGAGGCCGACGTCTCCGGCAACGAGTCCTTCTTCATCACCTCGACCGATCTGTCCGGGAAAAACGTCCTCCGCATCGGCGAATCCCAGCGGCTTGAGAACAACCTCACCGGCGACTTCGCCCACGTGATCGATCCGCTGCCGGACGACCCGGATCGCGTCGCCGCAATTGGGATTTTTGCGGGTAACATCGACCACGCCACGTTCATCGGCACCTCGCCGGTCGTCGCACGGGTGAACGTCCGCAACCGCGGCCTCTCCCCCTTGGTCGAGCTGCGCGACTCCGATCGCTTCAAGGACTGGATTTTCGACCATCGCGGCGTGCTGCGACTGCGCTCGCGCCTCGAAGGCGGAATGATAATCTGGGAACACCGGCAGGAGGACGGCCAGGCCTTCAAGCGCGTCGCGGAGCACGCCTTTCATGGCTACGCGGAGACGTGGGAACCGGCGTTGTTCGCGGCGGACAACCAGATCCTTTGGCTCATCTCGCGCGAGGAGCACGATCGCGGCGCGCTCTACGCGCTCGACACGCGCACCTTCGCGCTCGGCGCACCGCTCTTCGTGCCGCCCGAAGGAGAAATTTCGAGCATCATCGCCTCGCCCGACCGCTCGCGGCTGCAGGGTGTGCGCTACGAAGCCGACCGCGAACATCACCATTGGTTCGACGCGGACCGGGCGGCCTTGCACGCCAAGCTGACCGCTACCTTCGCCGGATGTGACATCCAAATCCCAAGCCGCTCGCGGGACGGCAGCGTGTCGCTCGTGTGGGTGGGCCACGACCGCGAGCCCGGCGTTTACTACGTGCTCGATCAAAAGGCGGGCTCGCTCGTGCAGTTCAAACGCAGCCGCGAGATCGATCCGGCCCGGCTCAGCCCCCGCAAGCCGATCAGCTACCCCGCGCGTGACGGGCTGGTGATTCACGGCTACCTCACGATTCCGCGCGGCATGGAGGGGAAAAAACTTCCGCTCATCATGCATCCCCACGGCGGGCCCTTCGGCGTTCGCGACCACTGGGGCTATGACACCGACGCGCAATTTCTCGCCAGCCGCGGTTACGCCGTGCTCCAGCCGAACTACCGCGGCTCGGGTGGCTACGGGCGCAACTTTATCAACCATGGACGCCACCAATGGGGTCGCGCGATGCAGGACGATCTCACCGACGGCGTGAAATGGGCCATCGCCCAAGGCATCGCCGATTCGAAGCGCGTCGCGATCTACGGAGCGAGTTACGGCGGCTATGCGGCGCTC
Source organism: Opitutaceae bacterium (assembly GCA_039919035.1). Classification (GTDB taxonomy): domain Bacteria; phylum Verrucomicrobiota; class Verrucomicrobiia; order Opitutales; family Opitutaceae; genus ER46. The sequence goes on along the minus strand of JBDSGI010000004.1, from coordinate 805 downwards.
GCCGGCGCGATGCTCACACCCGATCTCTACGCCTGCGCCGTGAACTACATTGGCCCCAGCGATCTCGAAATCACGTTCAAGAATCAGGGCGAAGACGCATGGCGCTGGAGCGGCGAATTCGGCTACCGCGACCAATGGGTCGGCGCGACCAAGGCCTATCGCGACGCGACCTCGCCCATCCTGCTCGTGGACCGATTAAAAATTCCCACGCTCCACGCCTACGGCGCCGAGGATCCGCGTGTGAAGATCGATCACTGGACGCGTCTGGAGGCGCAGCTGAAAAAATACGGCAAGGACTACCAGGCCATCGTCGAGGGCAAACAAGGCCACGGCTTCCGCAACGAAGCTGAATCGGTCTCCTTCGCCGCCGCGTTGGAGACTTTTCTCGCCGCGCACCTGAAGGATCCGATCGTGAGGATCGGTCCGACCAAGGTGATCGATATGCCGGCGAAAAACTGAGCGCCGGCTCCAGCAAGCCGGCCGAAGTTGCGACGGCGGGTCTGAAAGTAGGGCGGGTCTCTGACCCGCCCTTTCACGCGGTGAGTGTTCGCACCGAGGGCGGGTCACAGACCCGCCCTGCTTTTCTCAGAATTTCCGGCTCGCGGACAGGTAGATGAAGCGACCTTCGGACGTGTAGATTCCACCGGGGTAGCCGGAGGTGTTGCCACCGTTGCCGTGGGCTTGCGGCGGGTCCCAGTCCATGAGGTTGCGCACGCCGGCGGTTATCCGCGTGTCGCGCAGCCAAGCTTTCGTCGTGCCGCGGAAGGCATACGAAACCTGCGCATCCGTGATGAACCGCTCGCGC
>JBDSGI010000003.1:0-13441 GCA_039919035.1 Opitutaceae bacterium | reverse complement strand
GGCGCTCGGAGGCGAAAAGGCCGGCCGCGCAGTGCGACTGGCACGGCAGGGTCTGGGCCTGACCGCCGCCCTGATGGTGGTCGTGATTGCGATCGGCGCGGTGGGCTCGGGCGGGCTCTTGCGTCTGATTGATCCGCGGGCGCAGGTGGCGGCGAATCAGGGCTGGTGGCTGATTTTTCTCGCGGTGGCGGGCGTGGGGCTGGCTCTGCTGGCCAACTACACGACGGCCGTGGGCGTGGCATTGCGGCAGGCCCGGCCGCATACAGTCATCGTGGTCCTGAGCGCGGGAATCGGGATTGGGGCCACGCTCGCACTGCTGGGGGCGGGTTGGGGCGTGTTGGCCTTGCCGGCGGCTGGTGTGGCGCGCCATGCGGTGCAGGCCGGGCTTTCTTTCCGGCTGGTGCAGATCGAGCTGGTGCGACTTTCGGCGGTGAGATCGAATGCGGATACGGTGAAAATCGACAGCGTGGACTGGCGGGCGCTGGGCTGGCTCGCGGTGGAAAAACTCACGGGCACCCTCGCAGTGAGCGCGGACCTTTTTTTGCTGGGGCGAGTTTTTGACGGCGGCGTGGTGACGGCGTATGCGCTGACGAAACGTCCGGTGGATTTGGCGGGGAGTTTGTTTCACCGCCAGGCCATCGCCTTTTCGCCGACCGTGAGCTTTCGCGCGGGGGGCGAAAACTCGACGCGGCTCGGCAAGGCGGTGGCGGCGATGAGCCGGCGCATCCTCTGGCTTCTCGGCGGCGCGGTGCTCGGCACTTTCCTGCTCCTGCAGCCGATCGTAGATTTTTGGGTCGGGCCGGCGCACTATCTCGGCGGCGTCGCCGCTCCGATTCTGGCGGTGACCTTGGCGGCGAATGTCCTTTCCGGAGTGTCGTCGCATCTTTACTGGGCGAGCGGCGCGACGACGTCGTTTTGCCGCATCAACAGCGCGCTGAGCACACTGTCGGTGGCGGGAGCCTTGGGTGGACTCTATGGCTTCGGTGTAATGGGACTTCTTATCGGGGCGCTGCTGCCGCGGCTGCTGTTTGCAGCCTGGCTGTTTCCCAAGTTGGCTGCGCAGGCGCTTGGCCTCGTGGGCGCGGTCCCGCGGGAAATCGGCCGCGAAGCTGCCCGGGTGGCGCTGGCGGTGACGGCCGGCGCGTTCGTGGCGTCGCTGCTGCCGACCGCTGAAGGGATGACGGCCTGGGGGCGGGGCGCAGCTGGACTTTCCGGTTACGCCGTCATCCTGATTTTCGGCTCGGGGGCGTTGCGGCGCGAAATGAGGGCACTGGCGACCCTATGCTAATTCGAACGAGTAAATGGCAAGTGGCCGGACTTGGATTCCGGCGACAACCGCATTACAGCAGAGGGATAGCCGGGTTCGAAAACCCGCGGCACGAACGTTGATGGAGACGATGCAGAATTCCGCGAAAAAAAATGTCCGGCTGAGAATCGGCTACGCCGGTTCGCTGGAGAGTGGCGGCACCTGCGCTGCGCGCCTGGCCGCGCTGCAAAGCGTGGAGCCGGAGGTTTGGCCCTTCGACGTCGACCAGGAATTGCACGACCGGCGGCCGGTGCTCGCGCGTTGGGCGGAGCATTTGCCGGGCGGCGGCGGCGGGTCCCGGCGGCTTAATCGCGCGCTCCTGCGCTTCGCCCGTGAGCGGCGTCTGAACCTCGTTTGGATCGACAAGGGCCAGTGGGTTTCCGGCGCGACCCTCCGCGGGTTGCGGCGCCACGGCGTGCGGCTGGTTCATCACGTGACCGATGCGCTTTGGCCTAGAAACCTGCGCCTGCAACTCACCCGCCTGCGGCTCGCCGCCACGGCGAAACTCTACGATCACTTTATCACGAGCAACGCATCCGACTGTCAGCGGCTCCAGCGCGTGATGCCCGGCCGCGTGCGGCTCACGCAGCTGGGCTACGACGAACGGCGCTTCGACGCCGCGCCGATCTCCGATCCGGCGCTGATCGCGCGGTGGCGGCGCGACGTGATTTTCGTCGGGCACCACGAGCCGCGGACGGAGCGCGGCCTCCTGGCGTTGATCGAGGCCGGTCTGCCGGTGCAGGTCTTTGGCCGGCGCTGGCTCGAGCGGGCGCGCGCCAATCCCAAACTTGCGGGCCACGTGAACGACAGTCTCGGGGACCAGGAGTATGTATGGGCGCTCAAGCTCGCGCGGATCGGCCTGGGTTTCGTCTCCGAGTGGAACTACAACCAGACGGCCGGCCGTAGTTACGAGATTCCCGCCTGCGGGACCATGCTGCTTGCCCTGCGCACCGCGGAGCACCAGCGGCACTACCGCGAGGGCGATGAAGCGGAGTTCTTCGGCGACGAAACCGAGCTGGTCGCGAAGGTCCGCCGCTATCTCGCCGACGCCCACGCGTGCCGGTTCGTGGCCGCCTGCGGCCGGGAGCGATGCGTGGCGTCCGGCTACAGCTGGCGCGATATCATGCAGCGCGACTGGGCGGCCATCGGGGAGCAATCCCGCGAGTCTCCCGCTCGCTAGGGGGCGTTACTCATGGATTCATTTTCCTGGCAGCTCGGGCTGGCGCTCGGCCTCGCGGTGGGAATCAACGGCTGGATTATCCGGGTGTTTTACCGGCGGCTGCGGGATCAGGTGCTGCTCGGCGGCATGGCCGTTTTCTTTTTGATGCAGTGCCTCTGGCTGACGTTCTACCTGTTGCTCACGGGCTCGACGCTCATTCAGATCGGCCCGGAGGTGGCGCTGAATTTCAACGACTCGCCGTTTGTGATCGCGCTGGGCCAGACGATTATTCCGCTCGTGGCGCTGGTCGTGGGCTGGCTGTGCAGCAGCCGGAAAAATCCCGGCACCTTTCTCCTGCTGGAGCAGGTCAACCGGCGGCGGATCCCGATCTTTGAATTTTTTCTCGGGGTGTTTGGCGTGGGCATGCTGCTTTATTTTGTCGGCACGATCTTCGTCCGCGTGCCCTACGTGACGCCGGTAATCATTTACCTGCACCTGTCTTTTTTCATGGCGCCATTGCTCCTTGGGCTATGTTGGCGGCGGTATCGGGTGGCGACCGCGATTTTCGCCGGCGCGATGGGGTTCTGCGGCCTTTTCGCCCTTTCGTCGGGCTCGCGGGCCCTGCTGTTTCTGCCGGTGGCATATTTTGGCGCGGGAGTTTGGCTCACCTTGGCTGGACGCACGCGGGTTTGGGCCGGGGTGGTCGCCCTCGTGCTGGCGGTGCCTGCCTTCTATCTGAGCGCGCGCATCGAGAGTGTGCGCAAGGAGGGCACGGCCGACTTTCAGCGGGACGTGTTGGGGCGGGCGAGTGAGATGCGCCGGCTGATGGGTGACTCGACGGGGGCGGACAATCTCATCGCCACGCTGGCCCGCGGCGTGGAACGAATGATCATGTGGAGCAATTTCGTGGCGCTGGATTTTTCACCTCACCGCGTCCCGTTCCGCGGCTGGGAGGATTTTGGGAAAGAGATGCGGTTCATGAACCAGTCGACGCTTTTTCGCGATGGGACCGATTATCTCGACGAAAGCATGGACCGCGAATTCGGGATCGGCACGGCGAGAATCTACGGTTTCGCCGTTTCGGCGGGAGGATCGGTGCCGTTTCCCTTGCTGGCCGACGGTTGGTCACGAGGCGGGGTGTGGGGCGTGGTGCTGCTGGCCGGGATGCTGTGCGCTTTGTGGGGCGGGGCCGAGCGGATGATTCGCCGGGTGTTTCGCGATCAGCCGCACTATGTGCTCGCGCTGCTCGCGATTCTGCTGGGCTCGTCCTACGACAAGATGAGCACCTACGGGTTTTTCTACAACCTGCGTTATCTGGTGATGCAGGTGATTTTGTGGGGCGGGCTGTTTTATCTCGCGAGCAAGGCGTTGCCCGCCGGGAGACTCGCGCCTCGGGGGGAGTCTCCCCCGCGTCCGCGTCGTTCCTAATCCAATCGTGACCCCGCCAAGAATCGTGTTTGCCTGTGAATCCCTGCGCGCGGGAAACGGCGGAATCGCGCACGTGGATCGGATGATCGCACGAATTTTGGACGAAAAGGCGGGCGTGCTGGCGCCCGAGGTTCATGTCTTTTCGGACGCGCGGCCGCCGGTGGCGGAGGTGACTGGTTCGGTCCGATGTTATTACTACGGCGGATCACGGCGGCGTTTCGCGCTGGGTTTGTGGCGGGCAATGCTGCGTCCCGGCTGGTTCATCTACGATGCCGCGTATTATGCGAAGATCCATGGGACGCTCCGGTTGGGCCGGCGTCGCCCGTGCCTGATCTTTCTCCATGGCATTGAGGTGTGGGAGCATTCGCGGCGGGGCAGCCTCGCGGCTTGTCGGCGGGCCGACCTGTTGGTCGCCAATTCCCATTACACTCGCGACCGGGCGGAAAAACTCCACGGCGGCTTCGCGCGCGCGCGGGTGTGCTGGCTCGGCACCGAGAGTTCGGTGGCCGATGCTGAGTCGGCCGCGCGGCCGTCGGGGCAGCCGGTGGTTTTGGTCGTTGGCCGCATGCAGCTGCGCGAAGATTACAAAGGCCATCGCGAGCTGATCGCCGCTTGGCCGGAGGTGCTGGCCCGGCATCCAGGCGCCCGGCTTGAGATTGTCGGACAGGGCGGCTTGGTGCCGCAACTCCGGCAACTCGCGGGGGAGTGCGGCGTGGCGCACCGGGTGGATTTTCTGGGCTTTGTGCCGGAGGAGCAACTTGCGGCCCGCTACCGCGCCGCCACGATCTTTGCGCTGCCGAGCCGGGGCGAGGGTTTCGGTTTGGTTTACGTCGAGGCGATGCGACACGGTCTGCCGGTGCTGGCGTCGGAGCATGACGCGGGCGGCGAGGTGGTGCAGGCGAGCCGCACCGGTTTGCTCGCCAACCTCGATCGGCCGGGGGACCTTGCGGCCCGGCTTGGCCAGTTGCTCGATGAGCCGGCGGCGGCGCGCCGGATGGGGCTCGCGGGGCAGGAACGCTGGCAGCGGGAGTTCACCTTTGACGCCTTTCGCGAGCGGTTTTCCGCGGTGCTGGAGGAGTTTCTTAACATAGGCGGAAAGCCCGACGCGATGCGATGACGACCGCGCCCGCTTTTTCGTTCATTACGGCTACCTATCAGTGCGCGCGCTATCTGCGGCGCTGCCACTGGTCGCTAACGCGGCAAACGCTTTCCGATTGGGAGTGGGTCCTGGTGGACGATGCCTCGACGGATGGCACCGCCGATCTGATAGCCGGGCTCGGCGATGCGCGCATTCGCTACCATCGGCTCGACACAAATCAGGGCCGGGGGTTGGCGCGGGATTTTGCGCTGCGGCAGGCGCGCGGTCGCTGGCTGGCGGTGCAGGACGCGGACGATTTTTCTTTGCCCGGACGGCTGCGGCGGGCGGAGGAGGCGTGGTTCGCCGGTTTCGATTTTCTCGGCTCGGCGCTGGTGCTGATCGATCAGGATTATCGCGTGAATGGCGTGCGCGGATGCTCGCCCCGCTCGGAACCACGCATTTTTCCGCATGCCACCCTGTGCGGGGAGGCAAATTTGCTGCGCCGCATTGGTTATCCCGCCCAGCGCTGGGCGGAGGATCAGACGATGGTCCTGACGATCGCTAATACGCGGTCCGGCGACTTCGCCGAGGAGCCGCTTTACGTTTATCATGAGAACGCCAGCACCCGGTTGCGCGACGCGTTTTGGAGCCAGCATTCTGCGCGCAAACAATTGCTGGCACTCGAGCGGGCGGGGACGCTGCCGCGCAGCGCGGGATTGAAGAAGATGCAGTCGGCGCGTTTTTGGAAGATGGTCGGCTTGCTCCCGTTTTTCCTTTGGCCGGTCGCGTATCGAAAGACATTGGGCTGGCGCTCAAGCCACGATGGCACTCTCGCGCAATTGAGCGCAGACGACCGGGCGTTCATCGCCGAGTGCGCCCGGCTTTTTCCGCTAACGCCCCCGGCGGTTTCTCACCGTGCCTCGTAAACGAATCTGTTTGGTCTGCACGGAGCCGGCGACGTTCGATGCGTTTTTGGCGCCGCACGCGGCACGGCTACGCGCCAGCTATGATCTGTCGTTGGCGGCAAACGGCCGCCCCCGCACCGCGGACGCGGTCGGGATCGACGTTCATCTCATCCGCATGGAGCGAGCGGTTGCGCCCTGGCGCGATCTTACCGCGCTGCAGCAGTTGGAGCAGCTCTTTCGCTCCGAGCGTTTCGACGCGGTGCATTCCTTCACGCCCAAGGCGGGACTGCTGGCGATGCTCGCGGCGCGGCGGGCTGGAGTGCGAACTCGCATGCACACGTTCACCGGTCAGGTGTGGGCGACGAAGCGGGGGCTGGCGCGGTGGTTTCTGCAACAGGCCGATCGACGATTGGCGCGCGCCGCGACGCACCTGCTAGCCGACAGCCCCTCACAGGCGGAATTTCTCGCGGCGCAGCAGATCGTGCCTCGGGAACGGATTGCGGTGATTGGCGACGGTTCGATTTGCGGGGTGAACCTCGGGCGCTTCAAACCCGATGCGGCGGCTCGGCGGGAGGTCAGGGGCGACCTGGGCGTGCCGGACGGCGCGTGCCTGTTTCTTTTTCTCGGCCGGCTAAAGCGCGACAAGGGCGTGTTCGAACTCGCGCAGGCTTTCTGCCAGCTGGCGGCGGAGCAGGCCCACGTCCAGCTCGCTGTGGTCGGGCCCGACGAGGAAAACTTGCGGCCCGCGCTCCAGGCTGCGCTCGGGGCCTGCGCCGAGCGCGCGCGCTTTGTCGCGATGACGCCGCAGCCCGAGCGCTTTCTCGCCGCCGCCGATGTGCTGTGCCTGCCGAGTCATCGGGAGGGGTTTGGCAACGTGATCCTGGAGGCGGCGGCCTGTGGGTGCCCGGCGGTGGCCTCGAAGATCTACGGGGTGACCGACGCGATCGAGGATGGGCGCACCGGCTGGCTGCACCCGCCGGGGGATGTGGGCGCGCTGTCGGCGTGCATGGCGCGCCTCGCGGATGCGCCGGAGACGCGGGCGCAACTCGCGTCGAGCGCGCGCGCGCGCGCCGAGCGTTTGTTTTCCGAATGGCGCATCACGGAAGGACTGGCGGAATATTATGCGAACGTGTTCAAAACCCTGCGCTGAATCTTTAGCAGCGCGATTTGCCCCGGCGGGTTTCGCGGCGTTCGGCCATCACTTGACGAAACTGAAGCAACAACCGTGAAACTAAACATCCTGATTTCATCGGCGGGACGGCGCGGTCAATTGATCGAGTGTTTTCGCGAGGCGGGTCGCGACCTCGGGATCGAGGTGGGAATATTCGCGTCGGACGTCCGGCCTGAGTTAAGCGCGGCCTGCCAGCTGGCGGACGGTTCCTTTGGCGTTCCGCGCTGCGATGCGCCGGACTTTGTGCCCGCGCTCCTCGCGGCGTGCGCAGAGAGAAGCGTCCGCCTGATCGTCCCGACCATCGATCTCGAGCTGGCGGTCTTGAGCGAGCAGCGCGCCCGGTTTGCGGCGGCTGGCGTGGAGATCGCCGTGTCCGAGCCGGAGGTAATTGCGCTTGCCCGGGACAAGGAGCGGACGGCGCGGGAGTTGGCGGGGGCGGGCGTGCGCACGCCCGGCACGGTCGCGGGGGCGCGCTATTTGTCGGAGCCGACGGTGCTGGGCTGGCCGGTGATCGTGAAACCACGCTCGGGCAGTTCATCCGTCGGGATGGTGCGGCCGCAGTCGCCGGAAGAAGCGGCGGCCGCGATTCGGGCCATGCCGGACGCGATTGTGCAGGAACTTTGGGCGGGGCGGGAATACACCGTGAACCTGTTTTTTGATCGGAGCGGAATCCTGCGGTGTTCCATTCCCCATCTGCGGATCGAGACGCGGGGCGGCGAAGTCTCGCAAGGGCGCACCGAGGATGTCCCCGTCCTGCGCGCGATGGCGCGGGATGTGGCGCGCGCGCTCGCCGGCGCACGGGGCGCGCTGTGCTTTCAGGTGATCGTGACGGAGCGCGGGGAGGCCGCGCTGTTTGAACTCAATGCGCGCTTCGGCGGCGGCTATCCGCTGGCGCACCGCGCAGGCGCGCGCTTCGCGCAGTGGTTGATCGAGGAGGCGGCGGGCTTGCCGTCCTCGGCGAGCGACGCGTGGAAGGCCGGCGTGACGATGCTGCGGCATGACACGGCGGTGTTTCTCGAATGAGAGATCGCCGGCCCGGCGCACGGTTGTGGCTCGCCCTGCGCGCCCGCGGGTGAATCCTATGCCGGAATGAAATCGCGCTGGGTTCTCATCGTGGCGGCGGCGGTTTTGATCGCGGGCGGCGCGCTGCAGTTTATGCGCCCGCGCGACATGAGCGGAGGAGATCAGGCGCGGCCGGCGCAGCCCGTGGAGTTGAAGCAGCGGATTCCGGCCTCGCTCGCGGGCTGGACGGTGCGCGATGAGCCGCTCGGGCCGAACGAGAGCGTGCGGAGCGCGGTCGAGCGCACGCTGAACTACGACGACCACGTCTATCGGCTTTATCGGCGGAACGGGGTGACGGTTGGCGTTTATGTGGCCTATTGGGCGCCGAGCCGGATGCCAGTGCAGAAGGTGGCCTCGCACACCCCGGATCGTTGCTGGACGGAGAACGGCTGGACCTGTTTGGAGAGCCGTTTCCATGAAACCGTAACGACGCCGGGCACCACCTTGCGTGCAGCGCAGTGGCGGCTTTTTCGCGCTCCTGGCGCCGGCGAACAGCGGGAGTATGTGCTCTACTGGCACCTCGTCGGGCCGCGACTCTACGACTACGGCGAGCGGTTCAACGCGAGTCCCGGACTCCTGCGGTGGTGGCGCGAGGCCGTGGCCTATGCCCTCGCTGGCAGCCAGGAGCAGTATTTCATTCGACTAACGAGTTCGTTGCCTTTCGAACGGCTCGCGGGCGAGCCCGGTTGGCAAGAGTTGCTCGGAGCTCTTGCCCGGCTTGGCTTGGCCGCAAAATCTGCGACCTAAAGAGCAGCCGAGAAACGCGACACCGAACTTCATGCCCCACTCCAAACCGCGCGTTTATCTGTCGTCGCCGCATATGGGCGGCGACGAACTGCGGCTGGTGACGGAGGCCTTCGCGTCCAACTGGATCGCTCCGCTCGGTCCGGACGTGGATGCGTTTGAAAGGGAGTTTGCCGAGCGGGTGGGCAGCGCCTACGCGGCGGCGTTGTCCTCGGGCACGGCGGCGCTGCACCTCGCGATGCGATGGCTGAACTTGCAGCCGGATGACGAGGTGATTTGTCCCACGCTCACGTTTTCCGCGACGATCAACCCGATCCTCTACGAGCGGGCGAAGCCGGTTTTTGTCGATTGCGAGGAGCGATCCTGGAACATGGCCCCGGCGCTGCTCGCCGAAGCCGTTGAGGATCGCATCCGGCGCGGACGGCGGCCGAAGGCGGTGGTGCTCGTGCATCTCTACGGGCAGAGCGCCGACATCGCGCCCATCGCGGCGACTTGCGCGCACCATGGCATCCCCTTGATCGAAGATGCGGCGGAGGCCTTGGGCGCGACCTACGGCGACAAGGCGCCAGGGGCGTTTGGGCTCTGCGGGGTGCATTCGTTCAACGGCAACAAAATCATCACGACCTCCGGGGGCGGCATGCTGGTCTCGAACGAAGCGCAGCTGATCGAGAAGGCGCGCTATTGGGCCACGCAGTCGCGCGACCCGGCGCCGCACTACCAGCACTCGGAGTTGGGTTTCAATTACCGGATGAGCAACGTCCTCGCCGCAATCGGCCGCGGACAACTGCGAGTGCTCGACGAACGCGTGATGGCGCGCCGGGCCAACGCGGATTTCTACCAGCAGGCCTTGGCCGGCGTGCCGGGCATCCGCTTCATGCCCGAGGCGCCGTGGGGGCGGAGCACGCGCTGGCTCACCTGCATTCAGGTCGAGCCGGAAGTGTATGGCGCGGACCGCGAGGTTTTGCGCCTGGCGCTAGAGACGGAGAACATCGAGGCCCGGCCCGTGTGGAAACCGATGCACCTGCAGCCCGTATTTGCCGGTTGCGAAACTTACGGCGGCGGAGTGGCCGAGCGGCTCTTCGCTTGCGGCTTGTGTCTGCCTTCCGGCTCAAACTTGCACCCGGCCGATCTCGAGCGGGTCGTCGCGGTGGTGCGAGCCGTGGCAAAACGGAGCTGACATGTGAAACGCGCCTGTGATCTCATCGTGGTGATCACCACCGCTCCGCTGTGGGTTCCGCTGCTGGGCATTGTGGCGCTGCTGGTGCGCGCCCGGCTGGGCTCGCCGGTGTTGTTTCGGCAGCCGCGGCCGGGACGCGGGGCGCGGATTTTCGAGTTGATGAAGTTTAGATCGATGCGCGAGGCGCGCGATACAAGCGGGCATCCGCTGCCCGACGAGCTGCGGCTCACGCCGTTTGGCCGCTGGCTGCGCGCGACCTCACTCGACGAGCTGCCCCAGCTTTGGAACGTGCTGCGCGGCGACATGAGCTTGGTGGGACCGCGGCCGCTGCGGGTGGAGTATTTGGCGCGCTATTCGCCCCGGCAGGCGCGGCGGCACGAGGTGCCGCCCGGGCTGACGGGTCTGGCGCAGGTGAAGGGGCGCAACGGGCTCACGTGGGAAGAAAAATTTGAATGGGACGTGCGCTACGTGGAGACGCGCGGATTCTGGCTCGATTTGAAAATCATGCTGCTCACTTTGAAAACCGTGGCCGGGCACACGGGGGTGGCCGCCGAAGGCGAGGCCACGATGCCCGAGTTCAAGCCCGCGCCGTCGAACCAACCTCCCGCCCACTGATGTCCTCCGTCCCGAGTCATCCCGCGATCGATTGGGCGCAAAACCGGCGCACGGTGATTTTGGCGGCCCTTTACGCGTTCGTGATCGCGGCGAGCTTTTACCTGGCCTACGAAATCCGCTTCGAGTTCATCGTCCCCGATTCCTACCAGCAGGAGCGGCTGCGGCTGATCGCGCTGGTGGTCGGGGTGAAACTCGCCGCCCTGGTGATCGCGCGGCAGCTCGGGAGTCTCATGACTTATTTTAGCATTCCGGATTTGCTGCGGCTGATCTGGGCGATGCTGGCTTCGAGCGGGACGCTGCTGGTCATTCGCTGGGTTGGTTTGATGGAGGTCGCGGTGCCGCGGGGCGTGCTGCTCATCGACTTCATGCTGTGTCTGGGCGCGCTCTGCCTCGGGCGCATCGGCACGCGACTCTACCGGGAGCGCCTCGGTGCGTCGAAGCGCGCGATCCCGGGCGCGCTTGAGCAGCGCATCGCGATCGTGGGCGCGGGCGATGCGGGGGCCTCGCTCGCGAAGGAATTTATCACGGCGCCATCGCGCGGGTTTCGCCCGGTGGTGTTTTTCGACGACGATCCGGAGAAGCACGGCAAGCTCGTGCATGGGGTGCCGGTCGTGGGCCGGCCGGAAACGGTGGATGAGGCGCGGCAGGCGGCGGCATTTGGGCGGGCAGTGATCGCGATGCCCTCGGCGCCCGCCCGGCGCGTGCGCGAAATCGTGATGCTGTTCGCCCAGCGCGGACTGAAGGTGGAGACCATGCCGTCTTTGGAGGAACTGGCCTCGGGTCGCGTGAAAGCGACGCGCCTCCGAGCGGTGGAGATCGAGGATTTGCTGGGCCGCGAGGCCGTGAACCTCGACGCCGCCGGAATTCGGAATCGAATCGAGGGACGCTGCATCATGGTGACGGGCGCGGGCGGCAGCATTGGCAGCGAACTTTGCCGGCAAATCGGGGCGTTGCATCCGCTGCGTGTGTTGCTGGTTGAGCAGAGCGAGGCGGCGCTGTTCAGCGCCGAGCAGGAACTGAACGAGCTGGGCTTCGGCGGCGTGATCGTCGCCCTCGTGGCCGACATCCTCGATCGCGAGCGCATGGAGTTTATTTTTGCGCGCTATCGCCCGGAAGTCGTTTTTCACGCCGCGGCGCACAAGCACGTTTACCTGATGGAGCGCCAGCCGGCGGAGGCGATTCGCAACAATGTGCTCGGCACTCGGCAACTCGCGGGCATGGCGGCGGCGCACGGCGCGGATGCCTTCGTGCTCGTCTCAACCGACAAGGCGATCAATCCCACCAGCGTGATGGGCGCGACGAAGCGGCTGGCGGAAATCCAGCTGGTGGCGATGGCGGCAACCGAGCCCACGACCAAGGCAGGCAAGATGACCGCCACCGGCTGGCAGCCGGCGAAGACGAAATTCATGGCGGTGCGCTTCGGCAATGTGCTGGGCTCCTCGGGCAGCGTCGTGCCGATTTTCCGGAGACAGATCGCCGCCGGGGGGCCGGTGACAGTTACCCACCCGGATGTGACGCGGTATTTCATGACGGTGTCCGAGGCCGTCGGCCTTGTGCTCCAGAGCTTCGTGCTGGGCGCCGGGGGCGAGATTTTTGTCCTGGATATGGGCCAGCCGGTGAAGATCGTGGATCTCGCGCGGCAGATGATCGAGCTGAGCGGGTTGCGGCTCGGCCAGGACATCGAGATCAAGTTCACCGGACTCAAGCCCGGGGAAAAACTTTTCGAGGAACTCCGGCACCAGACGGAAAGCCACGCCCCGACCGATCATCCGCGCGTGATGCGCTTCACCAGCAGCGCCATGTTCAGCGAATCGGATCTTCGCGAGCTGGAGAGTCGTCTTTACGAACTCGACGCCAACCAGCTCAAGGCAATCCTCCAGCGCCTAGTGCCGGAATACTCGCCCTTCCTTGAGTAACGGGGTGGGTAGGTCAGGCGTTTTCCTGGAAGCGCGCCCACATCGCTGCGGCCGCCCACAGCACGCACCACGTGATGAGAATCGCGGGACATTGAAACGGAAAATCCCACCACGCGCCCGCCAAAGTCAGCAGGCCGCCGGCCGCCGCCGCCGCACTGAGCGGGTTGCGCCAGAACCGGTCGCGCCAGAGCAGGCGCATCCAATAGCCGCCGGCGATGACCAAGAGTCCCGTGCCGACGGCGCCGAGTTCGATGGGAAACTGCACGAGGTCGTTGTGCGCGTGCTCCCAGTATCTTTGTTCGCCGCCGGACACGAGGAGCTCTGGGTGCCGGGCCTGATAGGTGGTGAAAAGAAAACGGAAACTCCCCGCGCCGACCCCGCGAATCCAGTGGTCTTCCAGCATTTCCAGCGCGGCCTTGGTCGCGAGTTGGCGCGCCGCGAGGGCAGTGTCGTGCTGCAGGACGCCCTTCGTCAGCCGGCCGAGCACATCGCGGGAACGGAGGGCAAACACCCCCGTGGCCAGAAATCCGCCCAACACGAGGAGCATCGCCGCCATGACCACGGGTCGGCGGCCAGCCGGAGGAACGCGAAACTGCTCGACGACGAAAGCGCCGGCGCCGAGCACCACGAGGCCAAGCATCGCCACGGTGGCGCCCCGGGCGAGACTCGCGATGACGCCGACCGCGATACAGATCGCAAAAAAAACAAACACCACGCCGGGATCGGATTTTTGCAGGTGGCGCGTGCCGCGCAGATGATACCACCCGGCGAGTCCGCCGGCCACGGCGAGCGTCAGGTTCAGGTAGGCGCCCGCGTGGTTTTTGTAGATGAAGCTGGCGAAGGGAAACAGGCTGGGCGAGGTGACGAACGAGAAGATTTT
>JBDSGI010000002.1:0-7536 GCA_039919035.1 Opitutaceae bacterium | reverse complement strand
CCGCCATCGCCAAACATCGAGGTGTCGGGGCCACGCTGAAACTCGTAGCGATCCGTATTGTAACTGTCGGCCGCGCCGAAATTAATCGAGCCGTTGCGCGTCGGAAAGTTGTCCGTCGAGGGCGCGCCTCGGACAATATTTTGGTAAACGCTGATCGACGACGGATCGGAATTCGGCACCGAGGTGCCGAGGTCGAAGCCCATCGTCCAAGTGCCGGCTTCATTCATGTTGGTGATGTTGAAGTCGTCCATGAACTCCTTCGTCATGACCGAAATCGAGCCGGGCGTGAGCGCGAGTGCCGTATCGACCCGGCCGCCGGAGAGCGTGTTGCCCGCCGCGTAGCCCACATCCTTGTCCGTGCTCACCTCAAACGGCGTCAGCAGGACGGTGCCCGCCGCCTTCGCGTCGTCGCCCGCCTTCAGCGCGAGTTCGCTCGGATCGAGGACGCCGTTTTTGTTCTTGTCGTATTTAGCCAGCGTGGCGGGGTCCAGCGGGGCCGAAGCAGTCGCCTGCCCTTTGAGCTGGGCGGCGGCGAATATACTGAACACGAGCGCAGCGCGGCGACAGAAAGCAGTCGCCGGTGGGTTTACAATGATCATGGGTTAGGGGTGGGGAAACGGGCGTCGCCGGTGCGCCGGTGAAAGCGCGAACGGAGAATGGCGGAGGCCTTGGGGTGAGGCGGCGCAAGGGGCGGGCAGGTTCAATCAGGGGGCGGAAGAGGGCGCTATACCACCAAACGATGGTTAGGCGCGCACCTCAGAAACGCCAGCCGCCCCGTGCCCATCAAACCAACATTAGTCGTAGCCGTGGGTATTCCTTTAGTCATAGTGCTCAAGGATTGTCTTGGCTCATCGCGCGCTGCCACATTCGCGCCCACGCTGGAGTAGAAGTCAGTTTTGTGAAAACCCCGCCCCCTCGAATTCTGCCCGGTCGCGCATCCGGATGGACCGTGACAGCACCGACGCCATCACGGATCCGGTGCGCGGCGAAGCTGCGTTTGGTTGGCCTGAGCCTTGTTTTCCTATGCGGCACGGGCGCGAGTTCAGGAGCGGCCAGTGTCAGAGGGATGCCATTTTTCCGCACCTATTCGCTCGAAGAAGTGAGTCACGTGCCGCGCGGCTCGCACCTGAATTTCGATTCTTTCGGTCGCATCGCGGTGATCCACGACGGCGTCTACGCCGTGCTCAACGATACCACGTGGATCAACGTGGCGGACCCCGGCGAGTCGGCGCGCACGCCCATGACCGATGTGGTCCACGCGGGCTACGGATATTGCTATTACGGCGGACGCGCGTCATGGGGCCTCGCGGAATTCGGGCCCGACGGCAATCTCCACGCCCGGTCGCTTGTGCCACCGGACCCTCCGGCCTGGACGCGCACCACGACGTTCGACGAGGTGATCGTGACGGCGGACGGGGCCTATTTTTCCAGTCGAAACGGCGTGGTGTTCTGGGACTTCGCCCAGAAGGCGTGTCAACTTTACGAGCTCCCGCGCGTGGCAAAAATTTTCGCGGTCGGAAACAAGGTTTTTGTCTCCTCCGGAGGGCAACCGCTGCGCACCATCGACATCAAGGAGCGCGCGGTCCATCCGAGCCCTGGCACGATGCTCGACGCGCTGCCAGTCGATCGGGCGGTGCCGCTGGATCAGACCCGCGCGTTGATTTCATTTCTCGACGGACGGCTGTTTGTTTTCGACGGACAGACCGCGACGCCGTGGGCCGGGCCGAGCGGAGGAATTCTGGAGGGACGGATTGCTGCGCTCCGGAATCTCGCCGACGGCAACGTCGCGATCGCAATCAACGGCCAGGGCCTTTTCGTCATTTCCCCGGAGGGAGCACTGCTCTCGTCGCTGACCACCCCCCAGTTTCATCAGGTCACCAGCATTGCGAGCCGGGAGCGCGGCGTATTGTGGGTGCTGACCGAAGACTCGATTGAGAAGGTGCTATACACGGGAGGACTCGCCGCGTTCGGCCAACGCCAAGGAGTGACTTTGCGTTGGCCACTCGTCGCGAACTGGAACGGCCGCACCTTCGTGGCTTCCGACCGGGTGCTCTACGAAGCGATCTCGCCGGCGTCCGGCGCGACAGCCCACTTCGAACGGGTCGAACCGCAGCCACCGGGCGGAGTCGTCGCGCTGGCCGCCGCCGGCCCCCGCCTGCTGATCGGCAGCGCGACCGAGGTCTATGCGCTGGAGCCGGACGGAAAATGGAAACCCGCTGCTCACGTCGCTGACTTGGGCCATCTGGTCATGATCAACGACCGGGAGTGCTACGCCATCGGCTCGTCCGAGATCGCATTACTCGAGTGGGACGGACAACGCTGGGGCGAGCCCGTCCCACGCATCCCGGGCTTGGCGCACGCCTACGGCGTGCATCGCCTCGCCCGCTCCGTATGGGTCGAGATGAGTGGCGATGGCGTGGCCCGCGTCTCGCGCCAAGGCGACAAACTGGAACTCATGGTTCTCCGCAACGAATCATGGACGAAGGCGCTGTGGGTGAACATCGGCGTCGTTGGGGACACCGTCGTGCTCAGCCCGATCCGCGAGCAGCGGCGGTTTTTCGACGAGCAGACCGAGACTTGGTGCGAACGCCCGCAATTGGCGCGGCTCCTCGACAGTTCCTCCCGCTGGCTTTCGCGCGTCTGGCAAGACGAGACCGGCACGTTGTGGGGGGCGCACAGCGAAGGCCTCGTGCGCTTCACCCCCCAGGGCGAAGGATACGAGACCGACCTGTCGTCTTTTGATCTGATCAACGATCGCTATCCGATCGTCCGCGTGCTCCCGGGTAACGACATTTGGGTGACGGCCAGTCGATCGCTGCATCACGTGGAGCAAGTGGCGGCCCCTTTGGCTCAGGCGCACAAGGAGCCCGTGCTGGTTTCGTTAATGGACACGCGCCGTAACGTCGAACTGCTGGCGAAGCGAATGCAGCACGAGCCATTGCGACTTCCCTTTTCGCAAAACAGCCTGACGTTTCGGTTTTTCTCCGGCAGCTACGCATGGCGGCGGGCACCGGTCTATGAATTCAAGCTGAACGCCAGCGACCCTTGGGCGCCGATCGATACCGGTTCGCTCCTCCCCTTTCCCAGCCTGCGCGACGGAAAATATGATCTTCAGGTGCGGGTTGGCGATGGCCGCTTGGCGCCCGGACCACCGCTTACATTCGCCTTTGAGATTTTACCGCCGTGGCAGCGCACGTGGCGCGCCTACGCGGCGTATGCCACCGTGTTGTTGCTCGGGGTATTTGGCATCACGCGCTGGTCGGGCCATCTGGCGCGCCGGCGGAACCGCGCTCTGGAGCAGGTCATCCGGGAACGAACCGGGGAGCTGGAGTCCGCGATGAACAAGCTCAACGACGAAACCCGCATCACCGCGACCCTCGCCGAGCGTGACCGGCTGGCGGGCGAAATCCACGACAGCGTCCAACAGGGACTCAGCGGCGCCATCATCCAACTCGACACGACATTGAAACTGCCGTCCGTCACCGAAACACTGCGCGAACGATTGGGTGTCGTGAGGAATATGGTGTCCTACGCCCGTCAGGAAGTGCAGCACGTCGTGTGGGACAAGGATTCGCCATTGCTGGAAAGCAATGATCTCGGCGAGGCCCTTCGTCAGCTCACCACTTTCACGGCGTCTAGCGAGTGCGTGCCCCTGGTCACTGTCACCGGAAGCCCCACGTTGCTGCCGCGCGTCACGACGCACCACCTGCTCCGAATCGCCCAAGAGGCGACGAACAACGCCCTCCGTCACGCGACGGCCCGCAGAATCGACCTCGTGCTCGAATACCTGGCCGGTGCCGTTTCCCTCACTGTCTCCGACGATGGCATCGGCTTTCCCGCCTCGGAGGTGCTGAACCAACCCGGCCACTTCGGCCTGCGCGGCATCCGGGCGAGGGCAAAGAAGCTCAACGGCGAACTCAGCGTCAGGAGTGCGCCGGGAGCAGGCGCAACAATCCGCGTTGTCGTGCCGCTCCCACCCACCTAGCCAGCCCCGCCCATGCAAAAAGCCCCCGCGCTCGCCACCAAAAAGATCCGAATCCTGCTCGTGGATGACCACATGGTGATTCGCATGGGGCTCATAACCGCAGCCGGCGATGCGGAGGACATGGACATCGTCGCGGACGTCGACAACGGCCACGACGCGATCGAGGCGTATCGGAAACACCGCCCCGACATCGTCGTGCTGGACCTTCGGTTACCGGGAATGAGCGGCATCGAAACGCTCCAGGCGCTGCGCCAGGAGTTCAAAAACGTCCGCGCGCTGATCTACAGTAATTATGCGAAAAGCGAAGAGGTCTTCCTCGCGATGAAGGCCGGCGCGTCGGGCTTCGTCTTGAAGGAAATGCCGCTCGACCGCCTGCTTGAGGCGATTCGAACGGTCAACCAAGGCGATCAATATGTCCCGCCTCAGATCGCGATGCGCGTCGGCGAACGACTCCTCGCTCAACTCTCGCCGCGTGAAATCGAAGTGCTGCGGCTGCTCGCCCGCGGACTGAGTAACAAGGAAATCGGCGCTCAACTGGGTGTGGTCGAGGGCACCGTAAAAATCCACATCACGAATATTTTCAGCAAACTCGGGGTCTCGGACCGAACCCAAGCGCTGATCGAGGCCATCAAGCGCGGCATCGTTGAGGTGGACTGACGCTCGCGGCGCCCGCCGATCGGTCGACCCGCGATCGATTACTTTGTGGTCGTGGCGGGCGTGAAGCGCACTTCATCAGCCGCGAGGAACTCGCCGTTGCGCGGGCCGCTGAAACGGATGCTGGCAATCCCGACGCCCTTCACGGTCAGCTCGAAGATCGGCACGGGATCCTCGGGCGCATTGCGGCCGGGCGCGACGGCGACAGAGGCCGTATCAACGACCTGATCGTTCTGGTCGAGGGCTTGCAGACGCGCAGCGCACCCGGTCGAGGCCCAAAACTTGATCGTCACCGATGTGACCGACATCGGAAACCTCGCCTGCACCGGGATCGCCTGTTCGTTGGCCATCGCATTGAGGAGGCCCTTGTGACTCGTCGTGAGGTGCGGGAAGAACATCACGCGGCCGACGGCTTTGGTGTTCTTCGGCGCCTCGGCGAGCGCAAAGACCACGCCCTTCTCGGTCCACGTCGGCACCGGCTTGCCGATCGTGGTTTCCTCAAAATCGATCACGACCTCCGCAGCACTGGCGGCGGAGATGAGACACGCGGTGGCGAACAGGCGTTTCATACGGGAAAGCGGTTACACCATCGCCAGCCCGCGCATTGTGCCAGTCGAGGAGGCGAATTTTTCATCCTCGAAACCCATGCGCTGGAGCATCGAGACGAACAGATTCGGCAGCGGGTAGATGCCGCCGGCGGGATCCAGCGAGAGGTGCTGGCCGTGGCGAAAGCCGCCGCCGGCGAAGAGCGTCGGCATGTTGATCGTCGAGTGCGCGTTCGCGTCGCCAAGATTAGAACCGTAGAGGATCATAGTGCGATCGAGGAGCGTGTCGTCGCCCTCGCGCACGGCTCCGAGGTCTCGGAAAAGGCCGGCGAGGAGCTTCATGTGCCATTCGTCGAGCGTCTTGAGCTGCGTGAGTTTTTCGTCGGCTTTGCCGTGATGCGAGAGGTTGTGGTAGCTGTCGGTGATTGACTCACCTGCGATGGTGACGACGGGCGTGCCGACGCTGTTGAGCATCAGAGTGACAGCGCGCGTGGAGTCGGTCTCGAATGCGAGGCGCACGAGGTCATACATAACGCGGACCTTGTCCATGTATTGCGCAGGACTGGCCGGATCGATGGGCGCGGCAACCTTGACGACGGGCTTCGGTTTGCTCTCCCAGCCGCGCGACTCCTGCAGGCGGTGCTCCAAGTCGCGCACGCTCGTGAAATACTGCTCGAGCCGGCTGCGGTCGCGCACGCCGAGGTTACGCTCGAGCGCCTTGGCTTGCTCCGAGAGCATGTCGAGAATGCTGCGGCCGGTGTCGAAGCGGTGAATCTGCGCCGCGACTTGCTCCGGCGTGCCCTGGAGGAAGAGCTGGTTGAACACGTCGCCCGCACGCTGCTCCGGCGGGATGGCTACGCCGGTGCCCGTCCACGAGAGGCCGCGGCCGCCACCGTTGACGGCCAGCGTGAGCGAAGGGAAACGCGTGAGCGTGCCAATGCGCTCCGCGATATGCTGGTCGAGCGAGATGGTGTTGCGAAACGAACTGCTCGCCGGATGCGGGGCGGCGGTCAGAAACGAAATGTCCGAGGGATGGCCGCCATCGACGTTCGGGTGCGACACGCCGCTGAACACCGTGAAATCCTTCCGGTGTTCCTGCAGGAGCTGCAGGTAAGGCGATGGCGTGTAGTCCGAACCCGAGCCCGTGGGAAAAAACAGATCCGGGCGCAGGCCGAGATTGTTGCAGATACCAAACATCCGCCGCGGTTTTGCACCCGGCGCGAGTGGGGACGAAGCCGCCGCCGCGCGCGCGAACGGCGGCAGCATCGCGTCGAGAAACGGCAGAGAGAGCGCGATCCCCGTGCCGCGCAGAAAGTGGCGGCGCGACATGGCGCGACGAGTAGTGATGAACGGGGCGGAGGCGGAATTCGGCTTCATGGCGTTTCGCAGGTTGGCGCGTTACAGATCATTTCGTCTGAAACAACTCACTCTGCACTATCTCGTGGATGAGAGCGCGGACGCCGAAGTGGCCGGCGGCGGTGCGGTCGAGCATGCGGTCGAGCGCGGGTCGTTCGGAGAACGTCACGGGCGCGCCAGTGGAAAAGACGATCATCTGCTTGGCGAGATTGCGCGCGACGGCACGCTCGTCCTGCCCGACGAGTTGCTTGAACTCGCGCACGTCGCGAAATGCCCGGCCGTCGGGCAGTTCGCCCGCGGCGTCGACCGGCAGGCCGAGGTGAAACGCGAAGGCCTGCCCGTTCATCCCGTAGCCCGACATGGGCTTCACGCTCTCGGCGACAGCGCGATAGCGGTCGCGATAGCCGCCCATGACATCGTAGTGCTCAAGCGCGAAGCCGGGCGGATCCATCTTGTTGTGGCACGACGCGCAGGAGGAATCCTCGCGGTGTTTGGCGAGCTGTTGGCGGATGGTGACGGCGCCGCGGATGTCTGGCTCGACGGCCTTCACACTGGCGGGCGGCGGCGGCGTTTCGAGGCCGAGAATGTGCTCGGTGATCCAGTGGCCGCGCAGCACGGGCGAGGTCGTGGTGCCGTTGGCGGTGACCTTGAGCACGCTGGCCATCGTCATGAGGCCGCCGCGGTCGCTGCCAGGTGGGAGTGCCACGCGGCGCATCCGCGCGCCTTCGACGCCGCCGATACCGTAATGACGCGCGAGGCGTTCGTTGAGGAAGGTGAAGTCGGAAGTGACGACGTGACGCGCGGGCAGGTCGGCGCGCACGAGCTCCGCGAAGAAGAGGCGCGTCTCGTCGATCGCGGCGAGTTTAAGCGGGTCGTCGAGTTCGTAGTCGTTGTAAATGGTCGAGGAGGGCGAGGTGTCGTCGACCTTGCGCAGGTCGAGCCAGAAATCGGTGAAGGCCTCGACGAAGCGCGCGGCGCGCGGGTCGTTGAGCAGGC
>JBDSGI010000001.1:0-2824 GCA_039919035.1 Opitutaceae bacterium | reverse complement strand
GTTCGAGAAAGGCCTTCACCCGCCGTGCCACCGCGCTGTAGTCCGGATCGGTGCTGATGACGGCGGCGGCTTTATGGCCCCGTTGCGCGAGATAATCGGCGGCCATGCGGCCGTTTTCCTCGTTGTTGGGCTCGACGTAATCTCCGCCGAAGGTGATCGAGCGCCGCGTCATGAACCAGACATGGGGTAGGTCGCGCAGCTTCGCGAGGCAGGCCGCCGACGGCTCCATGCCTTGAATAATCAGTCCATCCAACTTTTCCGTCATCATTCCCGCCGGCAGTTCGTCCCTTGTATTCGAAAAAAGCACCCTTAGGTCCACCCGGTAGCGGGTGTCGGTGGACTGGACTTGGATGAGCTGGTCCTGAAACCAGTTCAGGCTGGAGTTGTTCGCCTTCGCTCCGACAAACCAAACTCCGATTCGGCGCAGTTGGGAAACCTTGGCTTTCGGACCGCGCCGCCGGCTGAGCGGAGCGGGCACATAATTGTGCGCCTCCATCACCGAGCGGATGCGGGCAAGACTGTCGGGAGCCACGATTTGGGGCTGGTTGATGGCGCGCGAAACAGTGGCGGGCGACACCTTGGCCTTCCGGGCGATCTCGGTAATCAGCATGAGGGGATAACGGGGGCGGCTGAAATTTTCAGTAAACCGAATGAAATGCGCTGCAGGGGGTCAAGTGCATTTCACGCGACATATTCCGGGGCCGCCCCGGCAAGGGTAAGCAGTTTAGCGACGAAGCGCTCGGCTCCAGGCATCGAGCAATTCCGCGCGTTCGCGGATAGCATCCGGCCAAGGATGCGGGTCGGTGCTAATATGGTAACCGTGGCTCATGCCCATTTCCGGGCAGACCCAAAGTTCGCCGCCCGGCTGAGGGCCCGCGAGCCAACAGGCAAAAAGGTCCTCGGTGAACGCGAGGTAGTCGCGAAATTCCGGAGTGAGCACGCCTCGGCCATTGGTGACCGGGACCTGGCAGTGCTGGCTGTTGAAGGGTCGCAGATGAAACATCTGCGAGGCCTGAATCAATTTGGGCCAGACGAGGAGCCGCGCCGAATAGTCAGCGGGGAGCATGTGCTTCGACACGGCAAAGTGCGAGTGATCCCACGTCACCGGCATCAGTTCGCCCGTGGCCTTCCGATACAGCCGGGCGACCTCGTCGAATTTTTCCGGCGTCTCGGTGGCGGTGTCGCGGTGCGTCTCGATATGCGGCGCAAGGCCGAGTTTGCGGGCCGCGCGGATGAGCGAAACCGCCACGCGGGCGGCCGTGGCGGGCGGCGTGTCGTGGTTGAGCAGTTGGAGGTTGACGAAACGCACGCCGAGTTCGCTTTGCTGGCGCAGACGCGGCAGCGCGTCGGCGACGCTCTTGGCGTCGAAGCCGCTCATCAGGCGCAGGCCGAGGCGGTCCGCCTCGATTTTCATTTCGGGGGTGATGAAGGCGCACACGCCATCGAATCCAGCCTCCTTGATCGCGCGGAGTTTGCGGGCGTCCGGCCATTCGCGGCCTGCACTGGGATATTTGATCATCGACCATGTGGTCGCGCACATGACGAGTCGGGGAGCGGGGGATTTCGTTTTCATGCTTGGTCTGAAAAAACCTGAAAACGGTTATTGAATGTTCCGGCTGCGCGAGCTTATTCACCGCAAATCCCGCGTCGGGTTGTGACGCGCGGCTTTCCCGGCGTATGGCACTCCCTTTCACCCAAAGCTCATCGTGGATCTGGTCCGCGGAGGGCACCCACGCAGCGCCGGCGCCAGAAAACGCGACGCCCTCGCATTACCAGGTCCGGATGTTTCGGCGGACCTTTGAAATCCCTGCCGGCGATTACTCCGCGAAGACCCGCGAGGTGCAGGTTTCGGCTGACAGCCGCTACCTGCTTTACTGCAACGGCACGCTGCTCGGCCGCGGCCCGGCGAAGGGCGACGTGAATCATCATTTCTACGAGACGTTCGATCTCGGGCCCCACTTGCGGGCGGGGCGGAACGTCCTCGCGGCCCTCGTCCTCGACATGTCGCTCGTCGCGCACCGGCCGACGCAACTGGGCGCCCCGTGCTCGGTGATGACCTACGCCGGCGGGTTTGTGCTCGACGGCGGTGAACTGAGCAGTGACGGGAAATGGAAAGTCGCCGTTGACACCGCGCACCGCTTTCAAAACGAAGGCACCACGTTCGAGGGCTACCTAGGCTACTTTGAACATCGCGTCTCCAAATTGATCCCGACTGGCTGGACCGAGGCGGAATTCGACGACGCTGCGTGGCCGGCGGCGACGGTGCTCTACCAAGCCGAGCGTCTGGAAAACCGGCGCGATCCCACGAGTCCGTATGGCCTCGTGCCGCGGATGATACCGATGCTGCCGGAGGATCCGGTCACGCGCTTTCGCGACGCGTTTCACGCTGGCGGCGACGAGGCGCCGCCGGAATGGCGCGCCATGCTCGCGCGCGACTCTCTGGTCACGCTCGCGCCGCATACGACGACCGAGCTAATTCTTGATGTTGGCGAACTCACCACCGGGTTTCCCCGACTTGAAACGTCCGGCGGGGTGGGGGCAAACGTCCGTCTCACCTACGCCGAGGCCCTCCGTTTGCCGTGGGGCACGCCGGGCGCTAAACTGCTTGGCCGGCAACAATCGCTCGCAAATCTCGCCTCGCACTTCGCGGATGAGAGCACCGGCTGGACGTTCGATCGGCGCGGGAAGATTTCCGGTTGGTGCGATATCTGGGAACCGGCGGGCGCGGGGCTTGAGACGTTCGAGCCGCTGCACTGGCGGACGTTTCGCTACGTTGGTCTGCGGATTACCACGGGTGCGGCTCCGCTGGAGATTCAGGCCGCGA